>DATDJH010000027.1:0-4026 GCA_036520635.1 Acidimicrobiia bacterium | reverse complement strand
AGACTCGACGTCGAGCCAGTGCTCGCCGCCGACTCACAGATGGTCGATGAAGCGGAGCGGGTCGTCCTCCCCGGGGTTGGTGCGTTTGGCCCCGCCATCGACCGCATCGACCAGCTTGGAATGAGAGAGGCCATGACATCGCGCATCGAAAACGACCAGCCGACCCTTGCGATCTGTCTTGGGATGCAACTCCTATGTGGGGCTAGCGATGAGAGCCCCGATTCGGTGGGTCTCGGCGTCGTGCAACAGTCGGTGACCCGGTTCACCGGCGATGTCAAGGTTCCCCAACTCGGTTGGAACAGGGTGGAACCGGATCGTTCGAACTGGCTGGAACCGGGTTGGGCCTACTTCGCCAACTCCTACATGGTCCCGCGGCTCCCGGAAGGGTGGTCCGGGGCCACCACCGATTATGGAGGGAGTTTTGTGTCCGCAATGGCACGAGGTTCGGTGCTGGCCTGCCAGTTCCATCCCGAGCTCTCGGGAGCCTGGGGCTCGAACCTCCTGCGGCGCTGGGTCTGGAGGGACGCCTGATGCTGGCGGCCAGGGTGATCCCGTGTCTCGACATCAAGGACGGGCGGGTGGTCAAAGGGGTTCGCTTTCAAGAGCTCCGAGATGCGGGCGACCCCGTGGAGAACGCCGCGACCTATGAGGCGCAAGGGGCGGACGAGATCGTCCTCCTCGATGTCTCCGCCACGCCGGAGGGTCGCGGACACGCGGTCGACACAGTGCGAGCGGTGCGCTCGGTTCTTTCGATCCCACTCACCGTGGGAGGTGGTGTCCGCCGCGAGTCCGACGCCGGGCGATTGCTCGACGCAGGAGCGGACAAGGTCGGCATCAACACGGCGGCCGTGGCCCGGCCCGAACTGATAGCCGATATCTCCTCGCGTTTCGGGTCGCAGTGCACGGTGCTCGCGGTCGATGCCGCTCGTACCGAGACCGGTTGGGAGGTGGTCGTGCGGAGCGGTGCCGAGCGGACCGGAATCGACGTCGTCGAATGGTGCCGCAAGGCGACTGCACTAGGAGCTGGGGAAATCCTGCTCACCAGCTGGGACCGCGACGGAACCCGAGATGGCTACGACGTGGATCTGGTCGCCGCGGTGGCGGAATCGGTGTCGGTGCCGGTGATCGCCTCGGGGGGTGCGGCGCGATCCGAGCATCTGGTAGCCGCCCTACAGGCCGGGGCCTCGGCCGCCCTGGTGGCCTCGATTCTCCACGATGGCGACACCACGGTCAGCGACCTCAAGGCAGGGCTGACCCGGGCCGGGATCACGGTGCGGCGATGATCATCCCCTCCATCGACATCTCGCGGGGCCAGGCCGTCCAGCTCGTCGAAGGCGAGGCTGTTGCTATCGAGGCGGGCGACCCGTTTCCCCTGATGGAGCGCTTCTCGGTGGCAGGCGAAGTCGCGGTGATCGACATCGATGCCGCCCGGGGCCAGGGAGACAATCGGCAGCTGATATCGGAATTGTGCCGTCGGGGACGGGTCCGGCTCGGTGGCGGAATCCGGGACCTCGACACCGCCCTGTGGTGGCTCGACCAGGGTGTGAGCAGGATCATCATTGGGACCGCGGCCACGCCTGAGTTTCTCCTTTCGCTCCCCCGGGAGCGGGTGATCGTTGCCCTCGACTCGAGAGATAGCCAGGTCCTCAGCCACGGTTGGCGCCAGTCGACGGGGGAAACGCTGCTCGACCGTGTGTCAGAGTTGAACCAGTCTTGTGACGGATTTCTGGTCACTTTCGTCGAACGGGAGGGCCGCCTCGGCGGCACCGACCTCGACCGCGCCAAGCAGGTCATCGACGCCGCGGGTGATGCAAGGGTGACTGTCGCTGGGGGGATATCCACGGTCGAGGAGATTGCCGAGCTCGATCGACTCGGCGCCGACGCCCAGGTCGGCATGGCGCTCTACACCGGGGATATCTCGCTGGCAGATGCGCTCGCCGCTCCCCTGGTTTCGGACCGGGCTGATGGCTTGTGGCCGACAGTGGTGGTGGACGAGGCCGGAGTCGCCCTCGGACTGGCCTGGTCCAGCCATGAGAGCCTTAGGCAAGCCATCGAGACCAAGCGCGGAGCCTATGAGAGCCGCTCGCGAGGCCTTTGGATCAAAGGGGAGACCTCGGGAGCAGTGCAGGAGCTTGTCGGTGTCGCAGCCGACTGCGACCGTGACACGCTTCGATTCACCGTCCGTCAGCACGGCGCCGGCTTCTGCCACACGGGCGAGCGAACCTGCTGGGGCTCCGACCATGGTTTCGGCCGTCTCCAGCGGCGCATCCTGGCCACCGGCGACGATCCCGCCTCGAACACCCGAAAGCTGCTCCGGGACCCGGCCTTGCTCGCAGCAAAGATCCGCGAAGAGGCGGAGGAGCTGGCCGAGACAGAAGATCGTGCCCAGGTGGTCGCCGAGGCGGCGGACCTTCTCTACTTCCTCATGGTCAAGACCGCGGCCACCGGTGTGGGTCTGGACGAGATCGAGGCCGAGCTCGACCGGCGGGCGAAACGGGTCACCCGCCGCCCGATGGTGGCCAAGGACGCCCAATGAACTACCTCCGCCGAGCCGACCCGCAAACCGTCACTGCCTCCCGGCGACCGGTGGCGATGGAGACCCTCACAGAAGCGGCACTCATCGTGGAAGACGTCCGGCTTCGCGGTGACGAGGCGCTGCGCCGGCACGCAGAGCGACTCGGTGACATCGCGCCTGGAGAGCCGATGGTTCTCGAACGAGACCAGCTCGAGAAGGCCCTGGAGAACGTGGGTGACGAGGCCAGGGTGGTCTTGGAAAGCGTTGCCCAACGAATCCGAGCCTTCGCTGAGTCCCAGAGACAGGCGGTGCTCGACTTGGACGTCGAGGTGACCGGTGGGAGAGCCGGGCACAACTGGATCCCTGTGGCATCGGTTGGGGCCTACGCCCCCGGAGGCCGATACCCGCTTCCCTCGTCGGTGTTGATGACGGTGGTCCCCGCCCGGGTAGCCGGTGTGGATTCGGTCTGGCTCGCCTCTCCCCGGCCGACGCCGGTCACTATGGCAGCAGCCGCAGTCGCCGGAGTCGATGGCCTTCTGGCGGTGGGCGGGGCACAGGCCATCGCCGCCCTCGCCTTCGGCACTCTCACCCCGCAATGCGATCTGGTGGTCGGGCCGGGAAATCGGTGGGTGACTGCGGCAAAGAAATACCTCTTCGGGGAGATCGGCATCGACGGGCTGGCGGGACCTAGCGAGATCCTCGTCATCGCCGACGACTCAGCCATCGCGGAACTGGTCGCAGCCGATCTCCTGGCCCAAGCCGAGCATGACGATGACGCGGTGCCGATGCTGGTCACCACCAGCCAGAACCTGGCTAACGCAGTCGACGAGGCGATCGGGCGGCAGCTGTCCGACCTTCCCACCTCGGAGACGGCTTCGCGCGCCCTTCGCAACGGGTTTTGCCTGATTGTCGGATCGCTCGAAGAGGCGAGCTCGATGTCCAATCGCCTGGCGCCCGAACATCTGGCACTACATGTCGACGACCCCGGATCACTTCTCCCCCAGCTCCGCTCGTATGGCTCTGTGTTCGTCGGCAGCCGGACTGCCGAAGCCTTCGCCGACTATGGCGTCGGCCCCAACCACGTATTGCCGACGGGTGGTGGCGCCCGATATCAGTCGGGTCTGTCAGTGCTCACCTATCTCCGGTCACCCACATGGACCGCACTCGATGATCCAGGGCCATTGGTCGAGGACACAGTCCTCCTTGCCCGTCTCGAGGGCCTGGAGGCCCATGCCCGAGCCGCTCAGCTCAGGGCCGCCGGAAGTTGATCAGCTGCGCCACCCATCGAGCAAGGCGTCGACCAGCTTCTCTTCCCATCTCTCGTCGACACCTCGTATCGGGGTCATCATCTTCCGAAGAAGTGTCGGCCCGCTGATCATGTCCACCGCAAGTTGCACATCGAGATCCCGACGCAGCGAGCCGTTTTCGATCGCCCGACTAATCACCTGGGCGATCATCGCCCGCCTGGGCAGGATCACCGCATCGGCGTAGTGCTTTCCCACCTCGGTGCC
>DATDJH010000026.1:0-5302 GCA_036520635.1 Acidimicrobiia bacterium | reverse complement strand
AGGACCTGATCGATATCCCTGCCCCTGACACCTCGACCGTTGTATCTGGGAGTACTGCGGCCCATGTCTGGAGCACATCTGACATGGCCGCGGCCGATGTGGCGTCATCCATGAGCACGTCAATGGCCGTGCAGGCCTGGTCGCCGTCGGCCCATTGGACGTATGAGTCCCCGGCCCAAGACCTCACCAGGGCCAGCGCCGCTTCCTCGTCGACCACCGTCTTGGCCAACATCATGAGAAAGCTGGAGCCGAGGCGTCCCGATGCTTCCGCGGCTACCCCGCCCGGCACCACCGGGATAGGTATCGCCTCCGGCAGCTCTTCAGCAAGGTAGGCATCAGCGAAGAGCACCTGCTCTGAGGTTTCCGGGAAACGGTCGACAACCTGGTCGTAGGGACGAGAGACCCCAGCCGCCCCCACCCGATCCACGAGGACCGGGCCACGGGTGTATCCAAAGGTGAGAAGCTCGACCGCGGCGTACGGAATCCCGGATTCCAAGTCGACATCCCGGATGATTGGCAGCTCGTCTGCCATGTCGTCTTGTTCGGCGGCTGGAAGCGAGGCGTGATAGCGAAGGGCGACCCATTGCGGCACGCCCTCGGCGGCGGCGGTGACGACATCTACCGGCTCGTCGAAGGCCTCGTTGGGGACTATCCCCTGTGGCGGGCTTTGCGTGAGCAGGGCGTGCACCAGCTCATGAACGATCACGAGCTTGGTCAATTCCTCTGAGCCGGCGTCTTCAACCTGAACGGTGAGTCCTTCCTCCGCTGCGAGGCAACAGGTGCCGCGTACCCGTTGCCGGCGAAGTTCATTCACCTCATCGAGCGAGGCCTGATCATCCGAGACCAATCCGAGCGCCCGGATAAGGTCCCACTGGAGGGGTGTGATGTACTCGAGACCTGGCTCACCAAGGTCGGTGACCCCGTTGAGCCCCAACACCTCGACAGCGACTGGTTCTGGGAACGACTGCTGCATCGAGACCGCAACGAAGTCGACGAGGTCGGAGAATTCCTGATCGGTCAGCTCCCAACCTTCCCCGGTGGCGATCACGGCTCCCGTCGGCGGCGTCAACGGAGAAACGCTTTCAACGGTGGTTGTCGTACTCGGGGTGGTGGTCGTGGTCGATGGAGTGGTCGTGGTTGGGAGTTGGGAAGTCGTCGGTGCGACCGACGTCGTGGTCGATTGGCCTTGCCCGCTTGCGGTGCAGGAGATCAGCGCAAGACCAAGAGTCAAGGAAAAGACAGCCGGCGTGGACCGTGTCACTCCGTGACAATAGGAGGTACCCGGATCCCATCGAAAGGTCAGTTGAGGGTGGCGAAGGCTGTGACGGATCGGTGAGTGGTCTGGGGTGGATCGTGGTTGGGCAGACGTATCAGACGGCGACGATGTGGCGGACTCCCCGGTTCGAGGATCATGCCCAGCATGTGAATTGCTACGTGGTGGTGATACCAACAAAGCGTGACGAGATTGACCGGATCATGGTCGCCGCCTCGTGAACGCGGCCGAATGTGGTGAGGTTGGAGCCGGTATTTGCTCCTGCAGCCATCGATCTGGCATTGGCCCTGGTCTCGATGCAACACCGCGGCGCGCACGGCCGGCGGGATGGCTTCTCCAAGGTCGGAGACACCAATCGGTCGAAGATCGGCGTCTTCGACGATGACTCGGATCTTGCCGGTGCACAGGATCTCATCCAGCGCATTGGGCCCGACCCGCGGCCCGGAGGACAACGTGACCCCAGCTTCGCCGAATGTTGGTGCTGCGAGGCTGGCGTCGACGAATACTTCGGCGACCGTCACCGCCCGACCCTTGCCATCCTCGGCACTGCTCGTCAGCGAGTCCATGCAGATGCTGGTGAGGGCGTCCGCCCGCCGTTGTCCGGATCGTTGATCGGGCAGAACCGGCAGTTCGGTCTCTCGGTTATTGAGCGCCTTCTCCACGATCCGACCATCCACACCGGGCAGTTGACCCCATATTCGATACGCCGACTCATCGAGCGAGGGCTGAAGAACCAGATATCGGTCTTCGAAGCTCAATTCCTCGGACAGTTCGTCCACCCGTCGCAGCCGATCGATCAACCCATACAAATGTCCGAGGCTGTAGTCCGATGAGTTGACGATGACCTCCTCTGGAGCACCCAACTCACGGAGGCGACAAAGGAAGGCAGCTCGATCAACTCCGTATTCGCCCAAGACCAGCCGCTCTTCGATATCTGGCTGCTGTGAGCGAGCAATTCGCACCAAGCGGCCCGCGGTTTGTGGGGAGATATCCAGATTGGCTGTGACCCAGTCGGCCATCGTCCGAGCCCCATCGGCGGTGTCAACCTGCAATACGTCCAGCCGACGCAACCTCGCGATCTGACGGGCTCTGATCGCCGAGATCTCCGCCTCGTCCGCAAGGATTCCGGCCCTCAACTCCTCGACCTCGACGAACTCGGGCGATCCGAAATCGAGAGTGTCCCAGATCGAAGTGCCGTTATCGAACATATGTTCGTAACGTACTTAGGCGGTGGGACAGAAACAAGACCTTCGTCGGGTACAGATCAAATATTTCTTTGAAGACCTTCAAGGGAGGGTGGATTTCAGCTCGAAGTGTTCGTCGGCAGCACCTCCTTGGTGACCAGCCAACTGTTCTTTCCGAGTTGCCGGGTGCGTTCGAACCCTTGCTTCTCGAACATTGCCAGGTTGGCGTTGTACAGGAATGAGTTGGAGACCTTGCGCCCCTCGACGTCGTCCGGAGAGCTCTCCACAGTCCCCCCACCGAGTCGTGCGATCTCGCTCAGGGCACCTTTGAGCGCGGCGGCGGCCACCCCCTTGTGCCGGTAAGCCTTGTCCACGAAGAAGCAGGTGATCCGCCATTCGGGCGGCTCTGCAGCGGCTTCGCCATAAGCCCGCCCGAATTTGATGCGTGGCAACTCGTCCGGCGAACCGAACTGGCACCACCCGATACACAGATCGCCATCGAACACGAGGGCCGCATGAGCTCGGTTCTCATTGACCCGTTGCTCCTTCAGGGCACGTCGATCAACGCCCTTTTGAGAGCCTTCGGGATGGAATTCCAGACACCAGCATCCACCCCAAACACCGTTGTGACGCTCGACGAGACTGGCAAAATCGGGCCATGTCTCCTTGTCCAGGGGCTTGACCTGGTAGCCGGCCATCGGCAGAAAGCTAGCTGCGAGACGGCTAACAACTGTGATCGAACGGAGTGGAGCTGAGGGGATTTGAACCCCTGACCCCTTGACTGCCAGTCAAGTGCTCTGCCAACCTGAGCTACAGCCCCATCGTGGGAAAAGGGAGTTTATTCGAGCCCCGGCCCCAAGGGGTAACCCGGCCTACCCGTCGGCTACGGCGGGCTCCACCCACTTGACCCGCTCGGCGTCGGCCCACAGCCGTTCCAAGCCGTAGAAGTCCCGGGGCTCCGCCTGAAACAGGTGGACGATGATGTCACCAAAGTCGAGGAGCACCCACTCCGCCTCGGTGCGACCCTCGCTGCGCAGCGGCTTGATCCCCTTCTCCTCACGGAGCTTCTCCTCGACCTGATCGGCCAAAGACTGAACATGGGGACGCGAGGTCCCGGTCGCGATCACGAAGACGTCAGTGAGAACGAACAGCCCTTGAACATCGAGCAGCACGATGTCCATGCCCTTCTTGCTGAAGATGGCGTCGGCCGCCACCCGGGCAAGTTCCGCACTGTTCTCTACGAGCCTTCCTCCTGATCGGATGAGTCCCCCACCATATCGTCTCCCCCGGGTTCCGCATACAGCCCGACCGACTCGATGTAGTCATACACAGCCAACGGCACCAAGAACCGAAACGGCTCGCCGATCGCAGCCATCTCTCTGATTTCGGTGCCACTGATCTCGAGCACCGCCATGTCGAGGAAAACAGCCTCTGGCAGGATCGCCTGGACCTCCCGGGCATCGGTGCCTGGTCTGGGAACAACGAGCAACGACGCTCGGTCTAGGACCTCCTCCCATCGCTGCCAGGTCGGCAGACCCAGGGCGGCGTCAGCCCCCAGGATCAAGGACAACCGCTCGCTCTCGGGAAAGCTGAGGAGGGTGTCAATCGTGTAAGTGGGCCCCTCTCGCTCGATCTCTCGATCGTCTACTTCGAAGCCATCGATGTCGGCGATCGCGAGTCGGATCATTTCCAACCGATGGGCGGCACCGGTCAAGGCCCGATCACTCTTCTGCCAGGGCTCCCCCGCCGGCATGAACAAGACTCGATCGAGGCCGGCCTGGTACAGCGCCGTCTCCCCGGCGTGGAGATGAGCCAGATGGATCGGGTCGAAGGTCCCCCCGAGAATCCCGGTGTGCACGACGTCGAGGATAGGGCGAGGGAGGTGTCACCAGCCGAAGCGCACGACTGATGTCGGTCGAGTGGCAACCGAGCCTTGAGCGCGGGTCCACGTAGCTGCCACCTACCCGGGTCGAGAGATGCACTCCGGGCCGACCATGGGGAGTGCCCGCGGTCCCGATGATGGCTCCTCTGGTCACTTGCTGACCCGAGCGCACTGTGCGATCGGAGAGGTAGGAAATGGAGACCTTGAATCCGGGGATCGGTTCGATGGTCACCGACACCATGCCGGCCACCGTCCCCGCAAACGTCACCTCACCAGACGCCGGAGCACGAACTGTCGACCCCACCGCGGCGGAGTAATCCACACCCCAATGCCCGCCATAGGAGCCGATCGGCGCGTAACCGGCGACGACGGGTCCCTCAACAGGCGCCATCAGGCAAACCGCGGCTAATGCCAATTGGATCAGCATCTCCCCTCCTGCTCCGAACCTATCGCCGATGGATTGAGATAGACAGAGGGCCGACCGCTAGTTTTCATACTCCAGAGAGGAGACTGAATGACGGTGACCCGCATCGGGTTGATGGGTTTCGGAAGAATCGGGCGCAATGTTGTCCGACTGGTTCACGCCCGCGACGACCTGGAAGTGGTTGCCATCAGCGATATCGCGGATCCCGAGGCGCTCACCTACCTCCTCAAGTACGACTCGATCTACGGGCGTTTCCCCGCGCCCACCTCCTACGCAGACGGAAAGCTCAACATCGGGTCGAAGCAGGCCGCCTTCCTGAAAGCGAGGGAGCCGGGCGACGCCAACTGGGGTGACCTCGGCGTCGACGTGGTGCTGGAGACGACCAGCCGCTATCGCTCCAAGGAAGCTCTTGACCGCCATCTGGCCGCCGGAGCCAAGAAAGTCGTTCTCACCTCCAGCCCTGAGACCCCCGGCGAGATCCCTCTCTTGCTTCGTGGGATCAACGACGAGATCCTCGGGCCGAACACCAATCAAGTGGC
>DATDJH010000025.1:0-2138 GCA_036520635.1 Acidimicrobiia bacterium | reverse complement strand
GTTTCGCCTGGCGGGCCGGCAAGCAGTCAGTGAGAGAGGCCGCGGGCAATTGTGGTGGGAGGGCGCGGTGACCCTCGCAGGATCGATCGCCTTTGGCTTGTCCGCCCTCGGCGCCGTGGTTCTGCCGACCACCGGCGAGCCCCTGAACTTGGCCATCGTCAACATCGGCACCTTCATCGGGGCCGTCTGCTTCCTGGTCGGGGCCATACTCGTTCTCGAGGTCAACGGAAAGGACTCCGAGCCCGTCGGCGTCCGCTAGATCGGAGGTCGCGGCTCAAGCCGATCGAACGAGCCGAAGCACCTGCCGGGCCCCATCAAGGCCCTTCATCTCGTGGTTGCCGGCGTCTTCCAGCACCAGCCCCGACCCCTCGAGGAGAGCGGCGGTGGTTGTCGACACCAGCACCTCATCGGCCTCGGCCAGTCCCATCACTCGTGCTGCGGTGTGGACCGCCAGACCGCGGGCATCGTTCCCTGAGAGCTCGACCTCCCCCGTGTGTACGCCGGCTCGAATGGGAAGGCCGACTTCCCTGGCGGACCGCGTCATCGCAGCGGCACAGCGAACCGCTCGACCCGCGCTGTCGAACACTGCAATGAAACCGTCGCCTGTCGTTTTCACCTCGCGCCCACGGAAGTTATTGAGGTCCTCACGGAGGCGGGTGTTGTGGACTTGAAGCAGGTCGCGCCAGGCTGCATCGCCAATGGTCTTCAACGTCGCTGTGGAGTCGACGATGTCGGTGAACAACACCGTGAGCAGGACGCCATCAATTTGCCCCTCGGCCGCCACGCCGAAATTGCGCAAACTGGTCCACTCGATCATCCGCACCGGTTCGTCGCCGAGCACCCACGCATCGTGGCCGGGTGGGATCTCGAACACCGTCTCCGCCGGGATGTCGAGGGTCTGGCCATCGTCCAGGAGGACCCGCATGGTCCCTGTCAACTGGTAGCCGAAGTGACGAAGCTGGCAGGTTGCGGTGCCGACGATCGGGGACATGTCGGTCGACCACCGCCAGCCGGGCTCGAACACCGCTCGGCCCACGGACGATTCGTCGAGACCGACCATCTCGGCCTGCCCGTTGGGAAAGTTTCGAAGCTCGTCCGGCGTCGCGAAACTCTTGTATCGGAGGCGAGGCACGTCTACAACCTTACGTCGAACATGGTGGGCACATGACCGTCATCCTGATCGTTCTCGATGGGTTGGGAGCCCGCCAGGTGACTCCCGATCTCATGCCGACTCTGCACGGCTGGGGTTCAGAGGGTCTCCACAGGCAGGAAGGCGCGATAAGCGTCCTGTGCTCTTCGACGTATCCCAATTTCGGAAGCATCGTCACCGGCGCCCTGCCCTCCCAGCATGGGATCTTCGCTAACGAGGTAGCCGTAAATGGTTCGCCCATGCCGGCGTCTGCTGTAGGGCCTTCGGTGCCGACCTTTTTCGATGAGTCATCTGAGGTGGTGGTCGGAGACCAGCATTTGATCGGTGTGATGGCGGCGCACACTGCCGGTCGCCATTGGCCGCCTTCGGACGAGCTCCCGGAGGAGGGCACGGCCCTCGACGCCTTCGGCTACGTGGCTGATCAGGAAGTCGCGGTTCGGGTGATCGCCGCGCTGGAACGCCAGCCTGACTTCCTCTTCGTCCAATTGAACGGCCCCGATACGGCGGCCCATGCCTACGGGCCGGACTCCGATGAGGCCATCGAGTCCTATCGGTCTCTGGACCGATCGCTCGCAGACATCGATGGGGCATTGCGCTCCCAATGGGATGAAACGCTCCTTCTCGTCACTTCTGATCACGATCAGGAGACGGTCGAGCTGTCCCAACGGGTTGACCTTGGCGCTCTGGCATCCGAACGAGGGGTTGAGGTGACGGTCCTCAACGAGGGCACGGCTGCGGTGGTGGTCGGGCCGGGAGTCGAGAATCCAGGTTGGTTCGAGGGGGTTCCCGGAGTCGAGAGCTCCCATTCGGTGAGGGACGACATCCGCCTGGTGTTCTCAGCCCCGGAGTGGTGGTTTGGTCACCCATGGTCGCCTGCACTTCGTGGGGCTCACGGCGGCCTGCGCACTAGATCCACAGTGGCGATCGCGGCCGGCGGCCATCAGTCGCTGGAAGTAGTGGCCTCTGCTTTCCGCAGGCCTCGATTGGG
>DATDJH010000024.1:0-4482 GCA_036520635.1 Acidimicrobiia bacterium | reverse complement strand
AGCGGGGCGCGAATCGTCTCCGAAGAAAGGACATCGAGTTCCCGAGCGGTTCGACTCATAGCTGCGTGTCGCGCCTGGCACCGCAGACAAGCGTCGGTATGGCCGCGGAAGGGCCAGATCACATCGCTGTTGTCGACAGCGCTGTTCGCCACGAACGGAGCAGCCAGCTCGCACACGATGGTCATCCAGATCCCTCCAGATTCCTGGCCAGACGGGCCCGAGCGCGGTGCAGACGGACTTTGGCCGCGGTGACTGAGATCCCCATCGCCTCTGCGATCTCGATGTGGGACCAGTCGTAGACGTCTTTGAGGATCACCACCTGTCGCTGAGATTCAGGGAGGGACTCCAAAGCCCGTCTCAACCGACCTCGAAGCTCGATCATCTCACCAGCAACCTCCGGATGCTCCCTGGTGTAGGGGGCAGCCACCTCGGCGAGATCGTCGAGAGAGGCCCCCTGATGACGACGGGCTCGCTTCTTTTGGGTCCAGGCGGTGTTGACCGTGATCCGATGCAACCAGGTGGAAAAGGCGGCTTCGCCTCGGAAATTGGGCAGGGCGCGCCAGGCGCGAATCATGGTCTCCTGGGCGACATCTGCAGCCAGATGTGGATCTCCAACGAGCCTGCGGGCCAAGGTGTAGACCTCGTTTCCATGCTCACGGACCAGGACTGCGAAGGCGGAGCGATCCCCGGCCTGGGCCCTGGCGATGAGCTCTTGTTCTCTCGACCGTTCGACCCTCGGGATTTCCGGCTGGTTACTCATCGCAGAGCTCGATTCTTGCGTTGATGTACTCGGTTCCGGCGGCACCCAGAGTCACCGTCGCCGACCCTTCGGATTCTTCGACGAGGAGGGTGGCCGGCGTCGCCGGCGGAAGTGGGCTGCGGAACCGAACCTTCGCCGAACGCAATGGGTGGTCGCCTCGGCGGAGACGACTGGCGGCGGCGAAGGCCCACGAGGCCTGGAGCAGCCCGTGAACCACAACTCCGGAAACACCAGCTGCCACCGCAGCGTCGTGATCCCAGTGGATCGGGTTCCAGTCTCGCGTCGCAGCGGCGTATCGGACGAGGTCTGCCCGGCTCGCACTCACCTGACCAGGGCCAGGCTGGCCATCATCGAGGGGTGAGGGCTCTGTCGACTCCTCGACCCCAGTGACCGCCGTCGACTCGCCGGACACGAGGAACATGGCCGAGCCTTCGGCGATCACGCCATCGGAACCTGCAACTTCGAGATCGAAGCTGACGAAGAAGACCCCACCCCGCTCCCGCACCCGCGAGACAGTGCCGACCACCTCCAGATCGGTTTCGATGCGCAGTGGTGCATGCCAGGTGAAAGTCTGCTCACCGTGGATCACCGAGCGATCGGTGAATTGGCTGAGCAAATAAGGTGCCACGACAAAAAGAGCCGCGGCGACGAACCCTGGCGGGGCCGCCTCGACCCATCGTTCGGAGTCGTCACCGGTGGCCGCGACGAAGTCAGCCACGTTCTCGAAGCACGCGCGAAAGCGATGCGGTCCAAACCTCTGATCTTGGAGCTCGGGGGGACTCAAGGAAATGTCAACGGTAATTCCCCTTCTTGCGCAATCCACGCGAAACCCCGACCCGACTATGGTCCGCGGCGTTGGGTGAGCTGGGGATACGCGAACGGAGGAACATGAGAATGTCTGCGAGAAAGCTCGTGATTGTCGCGAGCGTCCTAGCGCTACTCGGCGCGATGGTGCCGGCGGCCGGTGCGGCTTCGCCATCGTGCGACACGAGAGTCAACAACACGATCGCCAAGCTGCTGGAGTGTGTGACCCTCGACGGGGTCCGTGAGCATCAGGCGGCTTTCCAAGAAATAGCCGATGACAACGGCGGGACCCGCGCTGCGGGTACCTCGGGATACGACGAGTCCGCCGACTACGTGATGGAGCGTATGGAAGCGGCCGGTTATCTCGTGACCGAGCAGGTCTTCCAGTTCCGGACCTTCGAACTGTTGAGTGCACCGGTCCTGGAGCAAGTGTTCCCCGGCCCGACGACTGCCCTAGCCCACACCATCATGTCCTATTCGGGAAGCGGCAACGTCACCGCCGCCGTCAGCGTTCCGTCCGGTGACTTCAGAGGGTGCACCGCTGCTGACTTTGGGGGATTCCCGGCCGGGAACATCGCATTGATAAGTCGCGGGGCACCTCCGGGATTTCCGGTGGCGTGCACTTTCGCCCTCAAGGCCAACAATGCATTGGCCGCCGGCGCCTCGGCAGTGGTCATCTACAACAATGTTGCCGGACCCCTCAACGGGACCCTCGGCAATGACTTCGCGCCAAACCTGGTGGTCACCGGAATAACACAGAGTCTCGGCGCTCAATTGGCAGCCACACCGGGGCTAGTCCTGCACCTTCAAGCAGAAACCGAGCGCGAAATCGTCACCACGTCCAACGTCTTCGCCGAGAGGCCCGGCAAGAACAAGAACAACGTGGTCATGGTGGGGGCTCACCTCGACTCGGTGAGCGCCGGGCCAGGGATCAACGACAACGGGTCGGGATCTGCAGCCATCCTCGAGGTGGCGGAGCAGATGGCCAAGGTGAAGCCGCAGAACACGCTGCGCTTTGCCTGGTGGGGCGCTGAGGAGGCGGTACTGGTCGGCTCGACGTTCTACATCAACAACCTGAGCGATGAGGAGTTCGCGAAGATCGCTCTCTATATGAACTTCGACATGGTGGGCTCGCCGAATCACGTGTTCTTCGTGTACGACGGGGACAATTCGGACAACGTCGGCGCCGGGCCCGGCCCAGCCGGGTCCGCCCAGATCGAGGACAGATTCGAGGCGTTCTACAACTCTCGGAGCCTCCCTTCCAAGGGAACTGACTTCGATGGGCGGTCCGACTATGGGCCGTTCATTGCCAACGGGATCCCGTCAGGAGGCCTTTTCACGGGCGCCGAGCAAATGAAGACCGCGGCCGAGGCCGCGCTCTGGGGTGGGACTGCCGGGTTGGCCTACGACCCGTGTTACCACCAGGCTTGCGACACCTTCGCCAACAACAACAACTTCGCTCTGGAGACCAACTCGGACGCCATCGCCGATGCCACTCTGGGGTTTGCGATGAGCACCGAAATCATCAATGGGACCAAGAGCAAGGGCAACTTCAAGCCCGGGCCGACGAGCTGACTAGCTAGCCCACCATCAGTAAAAGGGCCGGTCCCTGAGGACCGGCCCTTTTCGCGTGGTCTGTGAGGCTCAGCGCGTCTCGCGATGTGCGGTGTGCTGCCGGCACCACCGGCAGTACTTCTTGAGCTCGAGACGATCCTGAGTGTTGGACTTGTTCTTGGTAGTCACGTAGTTGCGCCGCTTGCACTCAGTGCAAGCAAGCGTCAACGGCGGTCGTTTGTCACTTGGCATTTGTTGTCCCTACTTGAGGATCTTGATGACTCGTCCGGCGCCGACGGTGCGGCCGCCTTCACGGATCGCGAAGCGGAGACCCTCATCCATGGCGATCGGAGCGATCAACTCCACATTCATCTCCGTGTTATCACCAGGCATCACCATCTGAGTCCCCTCCGGCAACTGAACCGACCCCGTCACATCCGTAGTCCGGAAATAGAACTGAGGCCGATAACCAGGAAAGAACGGGTTATGACGGCCCCCCTCCTCCTTAGTCAACACATACACCTGAGCTTCGAAATCAGTATGAGGAGTAATCGACCCTGGCTTCGCCAACACCTGACCCCGCTCCACCTCATCCTTCCCCACCCCACGGAGAAGAACCCCCACATTGTCCCCAGCCCGACCCTCATCCAACAGTTTCCGGAACATTTCAATCCCAGTAGCCACCGTCTTATGAGTCGGCCGGATCCCCACAATCTCCACTTCTTCGTTGACTTTGAGGATCCCCTGCTCCACCCGACCCGTAACCACCGTCCCCCGACCCGTGATCGAAAACACATCCTCGATCGACATCAAAAACGGCTTATCCGTATCCCGATCCGGCTCCGGAATATAAGAATCCACCGCCCCCATCAACTCCATGATCTGATCCGAAGCCGCCTCATCCCCATCCACCGCCTTCACAGCAGACCCCCGCACCACCGGAACCTCCTCCCCCGGAAACTCATACTCAGTCAACTAGTCCCGAACCTCCAGCTCCACCAGGTCCAAAAGCTCAGAATCATCAACCATGTCAACCTTGTTCAAAAACACGACAATCGAAGGCACCCCCACCTGACGAGCCAACAACACATGCTCCCGAGTCTGCGGCATCGGACCATCCGCCGCCGACACCACCAGAATCGCCCCATCCACCTGAGCCGCACCCGTAATCATGTTCTTGATGTAATCCGCATGACCCGGCATATCCACATGCGCATAATGACGAGCCGAAGTCTCATACTCCACATGAGCAATCTGAATCGTGATCCCCCGCTCACGCTCCTCCGGCGCCTTATCAATCATGTCAAACGACGTCATCTGATTCGAACCACCCACCCGCTCCGACAAAACACGAGTAATCGCAG
>DATDJH010000023.1:0-3415 GCA_036520635.1 Acidimicrobiia bacterium | reverse complement strand
CTGCCCGGTCCTTTCACGAAGTCACTTCCGCTTGTGGCGATTCGCCTTCAGACGCTTGCGGTACTTGTGCTTCGACATCTTCTTACGACGCTTTTTGACCAACGATCCCATGCAAAAACCTCACGGAGAAGGGGGACGACGAGTCAATGGTCGCGTGATCCGGCAACTAGGTCAAACCGGAGCAGGGTTCACATCCCCGATCTACCAGCTGGTGTGCCCCATGGCCACGGCGGCAACGTCCTGGATGCGAAAGTCTCGAGCCCGGCGCCTCTCTGCCGCCTCCAGGTTGCCTTCGGGCACGTACATCCTGAGTCCGCGGGGGTGGCTCGCAAACTTCAGAGGTGTCGAAGATTGAAATGCCTCACCATCGACGCCCACGAACGCGGCGCCGACGTGAGATCGCACCTCGAACTCGTCCGTTGTGAACTCATGCCAGTGGGGGCTGGCCTTCCGCAAACCGATGGCGGACATGGTGAGCAGATGGGCCGCCTGTGCTGCCGTTCTCGTCGAGACAGCGAACACTCCGAGAACACCCCCATCCATCTGCCGACGTTGCGCCACGTCGCGCTTGATACCAAGCACATAAGGGTTGTTGGACACCATTATCAGAAATGCGTCCTCGATCCTGTCTCCATCCGACGTCGTGTACTGGAGGTCGAAGCCTTCCCCCTGGTGGCCGAGGAGCTCGGCTGCCATCGACATGCTCACCTCGCTCTTGTTCTCCCGATAGTCCTCCGATTGGACGATGGTTGCGTAGATACCGAGCGAGACGTTGTTGACGAATAGCCGACCGTTGACCGTGGCGAAGTCCACTTTCCTCTCCACCATGTCGTGAAAGGCCCTCATGCTCGGCCGTGGATCGTCGCGATCCAGGCCGAGGTCGAGTGCGAAGTGGTTGCGGGTTCCCGCCGACACGCAAACGAAGGGCAGGTCGTGCTTGATCGCGATCGACGCAACCAGGGCCTGGGAGCCGTCCCCGCCGGCCATGCCCAGGCAGTCGGCACCGCGGGCGACGGCGTCCAATGCAAGCTCCTCGAGGTCGAGACCTGGCTCCAGCATCACGGTCTCAATGCCGAGCTCCTTGGCCAATCCCACCAACCCGAAACTCTCGACCTTCCCACCGCCCGACCACGGATTGCAGAGAAGGACCGGATGGTTCAGCCCTCGGGAAAGATGTGGCGCCTTCCCTTTGGCGGTCTCCGGCACCGTCCGGGTCACCGAATAGCGGGCCATCATCATGGCCAGCGTTAGGGCTCCGATAACGATCACCAGCCGCAGGATGAACTGCTCCGGCCGATGGTAGGTGACCATGAGTGCAGCGACGATCAACAAGGCACCTATTGCGCTGCCCACTCCACCAAGGATCCGCCTCAGCCCGGTCTCAGTGATGATCCACCACGCTGCGCCGACCATGATTGCCAGACCGGGCAAGCCGAAGATCATGCTCGGCAGATTCCGGACCAGAGCGAGGACCAATACCGCCGTGACAGCCAAGATCATGGGGAGAAAAGCTATGGCAGCTATTCGCTGCTTGGCACCGGGCCGCTCCATGAAACGGAGAATACGCAGCAGTCCGAATGTGAGGCGGAGGCGACCCGACGGTGACGCTGCCATCATGCGCCAGCGATGACGCAGCAGCCGAACACCGTAGATCTTCTTCTCGACCTCGACGAGACGATCTTCAGACAGGTCGCCGATTGGAAGTCCCCGATCCTCGATGGGACCCTCCCGAGTCTGTCCGAGATCGCCAGCTACTCCCGGATCTGGATTGGTGTGTCCTTGGGCCTCACCGCCTTCGGCGGTGCGAAGGGCCGACGAAGTGCGGTGCTGGGAATGGCCGCAATCGGTGTCACATCCGCACTGACCAACATCGCCCTCAAGGGCGTAACGAATCGGAAACGTCCGCAGCGTGAGGTTCCTGCGGCGCGACGTCTAGTCCATCCGGAGTCAACGTCCTTTCCCTCCGGTCACACAGCCTCGGCCGCAGCTTTCTCGGGAGTGGTGGGACGTGAGATGCCGGGTCTATGGCTGCCCCTGAACGCATTGGCTGGCCTCGTCGGGTTCTCACGGATCTACACCGGGGTTCACTATCCGGGCGACGTCCTCGCTGGGTGGCTCGTGGGAAAGTTGGTGGCGGCGATGGTCCGATGGGTGTCCCGACGGTTTAGGCGTCTCCAGCCCGCAACAGTCCAACCGTGATCCCTTCGCGCAACGCCTGCCAGGAGGCCTCGATTATGTTCTGGTGGACCCCGACCGTTCCCCACGTCGAATCGCCGTCAGTAGTCTCGATCAAGACCCGCACCCGAGCCGCGGTCCCGTCGGATGAGTCGAGGTCGCGGACCTTGTAGTCGGTCAGCCGGAGGCGCTTCACATCGGGGTAGGCGGCCTCCAACGCCTTGCGCAGCGCCTCATCCATGGCGTTGACCGGGCCGTCACCCTCGGTCGACACCTCGATCTCGTCGTCTTCCACCGCCACCACCAGATGGGCCCGCGCCGTCACCTTGCCCGCCTCATTGGTCTGGATGCTCACCGACATCGACCGGACCTCGTACAGCTCCTCGAAGTCCTCGCTGGCCCGGCGCATCAGCATCTCGAATGAACCGTCCGCCGCCTCGAACTGATAGCCGGCGTGCTCGAGCTCTTTGACCTGATCGACCAACGCCTGGGCTTTCTCGGCGTCCAAATCCCACCCTTTCTCCTCGGCCACGGCCAACACCGTCGAACGGCCCATCAACTCACTGAACAGCATGCGGGCCGAATTGCCGACTGCCCCCGGATCGATGTGCTCGTAGGCGCCCTCAAGACGGGCCAACCCCGAAGTGTGGAGGCCCGCCTTGTGGGCAAAGGCGGAGGCGCCGACATAGGGCCGACGGGAATCGATGGGGGCGCCGAGGATCTCGGCGATCTGCTGAGCGATCGGGTAGAGGCGGGCCACCGACTCCCAGGGGATGGTCTCCACCCCCGACTTCAGGCTGAGGTTGGGGATGACCGAGCAGAGGTCGGCGTTCCCGGTCCGCTCTCCGTAGCCGTTGACGCAGCCCTGAACCTGATACACGCCATGGGCCAGCGCTGTCATCGAGTTGGCGACCGCACAGTCGGAGTCGTTGTGGAAGTGGACTCCGAGCTTGGTCTCGATCCGCGCTTTCACCGCGTCCAGGGCGGGGATGATGTGAGAGGGGAGGGCTCCCCCGTTGGTGTCACAGAGCACCACCCGCTCTGCACCCGCCGAGGCGGCGGTCTCCAACACCGAGAGGGCGTAATCGGGATTGGAGCGGAACCCGTCGAAGAAATGCTCGGCGTCGAAGAAGACCTGCTTCCCCTGTCCGCGGAGGAACTCGATCGACTCGCCGACCATGTCCAGGCCCTCCTCCAGAGAGGTGTTGAGAGCACCGGTCACATGACGGTCCCAAGCCTT
>DATDJH010000022.1:0-10884 GCA_036520635.1 Acidimicrobiia bacterium | reverse complement strand
ACTTTGTCGACCGGACGCCAGACCCTCGAGCGGCCAACCAGCCTCCGACGGTGGCGCCAAAGTGAAATGAACCAGGCTCATGGGCGACGGCAAGGCCAAGGGGCCTCAGTGCCTCCTCGAGTTGGGGCCCGGTCACGCCGGCCTCGACGTTGACGACCAAACTGGTCTCATCCACTTCGAGGATGTGGTCCATCCGGGTCAGGTCGAGCGCAATTCCCCCGTACAGGGCAAACGTCCCACCTTGGGTGCCCGACCCGCCGCCGCGCGGCACCACCGGGACCCGATGATCACTGGCGATCCGGACCACATCGGCCACCTCTTGTGAGCTTCCGGGTCGAACCATCACATCTGCTGTGGGCAACTCGATGCCGTGGAGTCTGTAGAGCTGTGACATCCACGACCAATCTGCTGCCTGGGCAGCCAGGTCCCCGGGGTCGACCGAGACGTTCTTGGCACCGACCACATCCCCGAGCTCATGGAGGAGCATCCGGATCCGGTAGTCAGCGCGGGGATCAGACATGGTCGAGGGCTGATCCGTTGGTGGATATGAAGGGCCGCGCCATCTCGAGATGGCGGATCATGCTCTCTTCCATGTGGTCGATGTGCTCGTTGACGAGTCTTCGTATGCCGTCATGATCGGAGGCGGCGATCGACTTGGCTATCGATGAGTGCTCGTCGGCGCATTTTGCCAGGCGCTCGAGGCGGCCGGCCCCCGACATCCAAAACCGGTGAAGCCGTCTTCGCTGTTTCTCGGCTATGTCGGAGAAGAGGGTGTGGTCCGATGAGTCCTGGAGGAGCTCGTGGAACCGGGCGTCGCCTTCGGACCAGAGATCGAGGTCTCGCTTCGAGGCGGCCATCGCCATTCTCTCGACGCACTCTTGGAGGTTGGCGCCTTGCTCGTCGGTGAGGTTCTCCGACGCTCGGATGAAGAGGGCCGTGTCGAGGAGACGGAGGACGTCGCAGATCTCGTGGACGTCGCCGGCCGTCAGCCCGGCCACCGAGTAGCCACTGTTGTGGTTGCGGCGCACGAGTTGGTCGAGTTCGAGTCGCTGTAACGCAGCCCTCACCGGTGTCCGGCTGATACCGAGCCATGTGGCGACAGCCACCTCGCCCAGGTGGTCGCCGGGTCGGACGTTCTCGCTTGTCAGCAGCTCGCGCAGCTGGACGTACGCCCTGTCGGTGACGGTCGTGGGATCGGGCTCTGCCATCACAAGACTCGGTCGATGAACTCTCGGTTCTCGACCTTGACCGGTACCTTCATCAGTTCCAGCACGCCCCGTGCCACGTGCTCTGAATACCTCCGGAACGATTCCTCGCCCTTCTCCTTGGTCGCCCGCATCGGGTTGCCGATCACGCCCGTCTCGGTGAACTCGTGATGGTCCATCGGGAAGTTGAAGTAGGTGTAGCCCTCGAACTCCACATCGGGGGCACCGTCGTACTTTCTGAACGACTCGGGCAGGAAGTCCGGAATCGACGTTGGAGTGTGCTGGGCCCGGTCCATGCGAACGAGTTTTTCGTTCCAGGCCAGACATTGCGACGTCTCCCATTCGCTCGAATGCCACCCCGGCGTCTCCTCAGGGGGATTCTCGAAGACACCCTCCACCACGCCCACATAACGCTCCATGTAGGGCTTGACCAAGCCGATCAGGGCTCCGGTCTCATAGCGAAGTTTTCGCAAAACAGGGTCGACGACCTTGATATTCGAACCATGCCCATTGACGAAAATGATCCGGTTGAAGCCGTGATGAATGAGGCTTCGGGCGACATCCTCCATAAGGGCGAGGAGGGTCGACGAACGGACTGTGATCGTGCCTCGCCCTTCTCCGGGTCGATGCATGTGTTGGGGCGAGTAGCCGGTCCAGATCGGCGGGGTGTGGAGGACGCCGATCAGGTTGGAGACCCGGGCCGATATCTCAATGGCGGTGATGGTGTCGCAGTAGAGGGGCAGATGAGGCCCGTGCTGCTCGGTGCTCGCCATTGGCACCAGGACCACGTCCTTGTCCTCGAGGTAGGCCTGGATGTCCACGTACGAGAGCTCGGCCAGGTTCCAGGAAACGAACTGCTCGCGAAACGCCCGCTCGGCTTCGGTGACGTCCGCCAATGTGTCAGTGGTCATGTTGCTTTCTCCAGTCGGGTCGTTATGCCGGCCCCGTCGAGGAGGTCGGCGAACAGGTCGGCGACGACCTCTCCAAATCGAGGATCGTTGACGTGATGGTCGAACTCATGGATCGCGATGTCCGGCCGGAGATCGCGCCTCAGGCTCTTGACAAAGGCTGCATCGGCGTCGGGATCCCAGAAGACGCCGTCCGGCACGTTGGGTATCGACAGCCCATTGGTGGGGATGGCGATGGCGAGTGGGCCGGTTGCCCGGTTCAATCGCTCGGCGAAGAGCTCTCCGATCTGGGCCATTTGGCCCGCTGGTGTGCGGACCAGCGTGTACTCCGGGTTGTGGTCGTAGACAGGGCGGTCGGCAAGTTCCAAAGGGACCTGGCCACTGGCGAAGACACTGAAGTCGATGCAGCCGGGGACCACGATTTGCGGAATCCCGAGCTCCGCCACCGTCGACAGCCGGCGGGGCCCGCCGTCGTGGATCCCACCGACCATGGGGTCGGTCACCTCGTTGGTCGTGAAGTCGATTATCCCCACGAACAGACCGGCCTCGGCCAATTCCTCCATTGCCGGTCCACCAACCCCGTTTGAATGAAAGACAACCGCCTCATAGCCGTGCTCGGCCAATCGGTCGCGGAGGGCCATGACCGCCTTGGTGGTATTGCCCAGCATGGTGACACCGACCAGGCGGCTGTCGGGGCCGTGGGGCTCGAGTCGGCTGTGGTCGAAGGCCATCGCCGCCACCGCGGTGGTGACATTGTCAAACACGGTCGTGGCCACCGGGTTGAGCCCCATGATGTCGACCACGGTGTGCACGACCATCATGTCTGAGGTCCCAACCAGAGGCCCGAACTCGTGACGGCCGGAGGCGATTGGGCTGAGAACCACTTTGGGGACCCCGATCGGCAGCATCATCAGCGCAGCCGCTCCCATGACTGCCCCTTCGGCTCCGCCGAGACCTATCGCCGCGTCGACTTTCCCCTGCAGATAGAGGTCGGTCATCAGCGACCGCACGGCTTGACGCATCAAGGCAACGGCACGCCCCCGGGTTCCCGCTTGACGGACCTCGTCGATGTTCGCGTCGGCATAGGCAGCGACCGCGCTGTGATCGACATCGGGGACGATGCCGAGTGGATCTCCGAGAATCCCGACGTCGACCACCGTCGTGGTACACCCGCGATCGATCAAACGATCGCGGATGTACGCAACTTCCGGGCCCTTGGTGTCGAGGGTGCCGACGATGACGACGTTGGGGACCATCCTCAGTCTTGGATCAAAGGCAGCACGTGCTCGCTCGCCTTCATGACCATCCAGTCGTAGAACTCCTCGCTCAACGTCGAGCTCCCATGATCCTGGATGAACTTGAGCTGCTCGGGGGAGATGCCCTGGGGGTTGTGCTCGATCGCATTCGGATAGTGGTTGGCCGGGGTGCGGTCGATCGGAGCCACGAACTCCATCGTCATGGCGCCGTCGTATCCGACCTCCCTCAAGAGCGACACGACTTCCTTCCAGTCGTAGTCGCCCATGCCCGGGGGCATCCGATTGTTCTCGGCCACATGAAAGTCAGTGAGACGGTCCCCTACGTCACGGATTGCCTGACGCCAGTCGGCTTCCTCGATGTTGATGTGGAACGCATCCAGACACACCCCGCAGTCGGGACCTGTCGCCTCAGCGAGCGCCATGGCCTGTTCGCCGCGGTTGATGAAGTAAGTCTCGAAGCGGTTGAGCGGTTCGATCGCCGGGCGGATGCCCTCGATGCGGGCGTGAGCCATGATCTCGGACATCCCGTCGACCGCCCACTTCCACTCCTCTTCGGGGGAGGCGTCGGGGATGATCTTGCCGACAGTGGCCGGAACGATGGTGATCTCATAGCCATCGAGCTCCTTGACCATCGTGATGCAATCCTTCACGTACTTGACCGAAGCCGCTCGCTGGGCTTCGTCCTTGGCGACCAGATTTCGCTCACCGAGCATCAGGGTCACCGCCCCCCAGCACTTGAGGCCGGCATCTTCGAGGAGCGCTCCAACGTGTTTTGTGTCGTAGATGTCGGGCTCTCCACTGATCTCGATACTGGAGTATCCGAACTTCGCCAGCCGGGCGATCGTCACCTCGATGGGCTCGGCTCGCATCCAGTTGTGCATCGACAAATGCATCGTTGGTCCTCCTCGGACTAGGGAGCAGACTGGGTTCCACTCGCCGCAAAATTGTATACAGGTTTGTACACACACGCCCCGACGAGGCGTGGTACTTTCCTCGCCGGTGACTAAATGAATCTGGCGAGTGCTGCCGGATCCGACACGTTGACCCCCGCCCGTAGCCGGCCGGAGCTGAGGCGTCGCCTGGTGCTGGGCTTGATGGTCGTGCCGCTTCTGCTCGTGCTTGCCTGGGTCCTCTTCCTGGCTAATGGAACTTCAGCCGGCCCTGCCATCAAGGAGCCAGGCGAATTCCTGGTCACGCTTCTCGATGGGATCACTGTGGCCGGGCTCTTCTTCGTTGTCGCCTCAGGCTTCACCCTCATCTTTGGGCTGATGCGCACAGTGAACATGGCGCACGGTTCGCTGTTCGCGATGGCCGCCTACATCGGGATCACGATCCAGCAGACCATGGTCGGCAAGACACGCAATATCGAAGCGGCCGATGTGAGCCTGGCCGCCTGGTTTGTGCCTCTCCTGGTTGGCGCCATGGTCGCGGCCGTGATCGGCATCGTGATCCAACAAGTCTTGCTGCGATGGAACGAAGGCCAGGAGCTCCGCCAGGCCTTGATCACATTGGCGGTGGCTGTGATTCTCAGCGATCAGATGCTGGCGTGGTTCGGCGGTCTGGCGACCCGAATGGTGTGGCCGGGTGCTGTCACGCATTTCTTCGAGATCGCCGGCGAACGGTATGCCACATCACGTCTGTTCATGCTCGGGATGGCGATCGTGGTCGGCGTGGGCTTGTGGCTCTGGCTTGGGCGAACCCGCATGGGGATGGTCATCCGCGCCGGCGTCGACGACCGGGACATGGTCCGGGCGCTCGGCATCAACATCATGGCCGTTTTCGCGATCACGTTCTTCGTGGGGGCGTTCCTGGCGGGAGTTGGAGGGATCATGGGAGCTTCATTCGCCGGAGTTGCCCCCGGTGCTGACGGCCAGTGGCTCCTCAACTCCCTCGTGGTGGTGATCATCGGGGGCTTGGGCTCCCTGAAAGGAGCAGTGGCCGGATCGCTGTTGTTCGGTCTCGTGGTTTCGTTCTCGCCTGCCTACCTGCCACAAGAGTTCACCTTCTACAGCATCATTCTCACTTTCGTGCTGCTCGCCGTGGTGCTGGCCGTCAGGCCATATGGCCTGTTCGGGAAGGCGGCTGCATGACGATGAGCAAGTCGCGAATCGCTCTCCTTGTTGTCATCGCGGCGGTGGTGGCCCTGCCGTTGATCGGTTCTGACTTCTTCATCTCATTCCTGATGACCAGGGTCCTGATCCTCGCCATCGCAGCTGCGTCGATCGTGTTTCTGTTCCGCTACGGCGGGATGACCTCCCTGGCCCAATTCCTGATATTCGGTGTCGCCGGGTTCATGGTGGGCAACGCCGTGGCCGAATCCGGAAAGGGCCTCAAGCTGGGCTGGGGGCCATGGGTTGCCGTCGTCTTTGCGCTGGGAATCGCTTTGATCGTGGCCTTGATACTGGGAGCGCTGGCGAGTCGGACGAGTGGGATCTATTTCCTGATGCTGACCCTCACCTACGCCGTGATCGGCTACTACTTCTTCGGCCAGGTGACGTCTCTTTCGGGATTCGGGGGGATCACGGGAATCAGGCCTCCTCCGCTCTTCGATGAGCACCCTGAACGCCTCTACTACGCGGCGGTGGGCCTTTCGATCGTTGCCTATGTTGGGTTCAAGGCGATCGCAAGAACTCCGTTCGGGCTGGCGTTGCAAGGGACCCGGGACGACCCGGTGAGGATGGCCTCCCTCGGGTTCAATGTCCCGCTGCATCGGACCCTGGCGTTCGTGATTGCCGGATTCGTGACGGCTTGCGCCGGGATCCTCTACATCTGGTGGAACGGTCAGATCGATCCGACATCGATCTCGATCGGCCCCACCCTGGATCTCCTCATCATCGCCGTCATCGGCGGCATCTCCTACCTCGAAGGTGCTTGGGTAGGTGCCCTGGTTTACGTGCTGGCCAACAATTATTTGAGAAACGTCCCGCTGCTCGATCAGATCGGTATCACGGAGGCTCGATTCAACACAGTGATCGGTCTCCTGGTGCTCCTGATCATGATCCTCTCACCTGAGGGGATCATGGGCATCGTCGACCGACTTGGTCGTGGTGGCCGGGGCGCCGAGCCTTCGGTGCCTTCCATTGCGAAAGTCGAGACAGGTTGATGCTGAGGTCGGCGGACGAAACAAAAGGAAAGGTGAGCGGCACCAGCAACTCACCGTTATGAGGAGGAAAGATGAGAGCATCTAACACAGGACGTGTGAGGCCAGCCTGGTGGCTGGTCATCCTCACCGTCCTCGCGTTGACGCTGGCCGCGTGTGGCGAGGATGCCACCGACGGGAGCACCACGTCGACGGGGGCCACCGCAACCACGGAAGCCCCGACGGGGACCACGAGCGCTCCCGGCACCACGGTCGCCGGAGGTGAAGCGATCAAGCTCGGCATCCTCGCCGAGTGTGAGGGGGCCTTCGGTGGCTTCAATGAAGACGTCGTAGCCGGAGTGGTGCTGGGCCTCATCAATGGTGCCGGGGCCACCAGCGTTTCGCGGACGACCGCTCTCGAAGGGTGGACCGGCGCGGTCGCCGGTGGTCGCGAGATCGAACTGGTTGGCATCGGCTGCGGTGACGACACCGCCGACAAGATCATCCAGGAAGTTAGGAAATTGGTCGAGGAGAACGGTGCCGAAGTCGTGATCGGCCCGCTCTCGGGCGACGAGTCGATCGCCATCGCCAACTATGCGAAGGATCATCCTGAGGTGACCTTCCTCAGTGGCATCGGCGGCGCCCAGGAGACCACACTGCAAGTGCAGGCTCCCAACTTCTTCAGGTTCCACGGCGACGGCGCTCAGTGGAATGCAGGTCTGGGTGACCTCTTGCACAACACGGCCGGATGGGACACCGCAGCGGTCATCGCGGACGACTACAGCTTTGGCTGGACGTCATCTGGAGGATTCATCGCTGACTTCTGTGCGGTCGGTGGAACCATCGCACCCGAGCATCGGATCTATCCGCCATTGGGGACGACGGACTACTCGTCGTTCATCCAGCAGCTCCCCGACCCCGATGAGGTCGACGGCTACTTCTGGGTTGTCGGCGGAACCGGTACCCAGGCAGCACTCGAGGCATTCGTCAATGCCAAGGGCGAACTGACAGGGGCCCAGCATGCTGGAAACCTGTTCTTCAACCCCGGTCTGGCGGCAGCCTTGGGTCCGAACATTGCGGGTTCCTACGTGGGTGGATTCGCCACTCCCCCCGGCGATGTGGTCACGCCTGAGATCACGGCGTATCTGGACAGTGCCAACGCGGCCTGGGATACCCTGGCTGGAGCCTTGACCGGCAACGAGCCGGGCGACCCATCGATAGCCGCGGGATTCGGGTTCTTCTACGGGTTCTACAGCGGCACCACAGCGCTGGTCAACGCGCTTAATGCCGTCGATGGTGACCTGTCGAACAACCATGAAGCGCTTCGCGCCGAATTGTCCGGGATGACTGCCGACCTGCCGTATGGCCCGGTGACGCTCGACGAGAACCGGCAGGGCATCGTCGACGTCTACCTCTCGCAGTTGGTCCTCGATGGCGAAGACGTGGTCCAAAGCACCGTCGCGCTCATCCCTCAGGTCGACCAGACATTCGGAGGAACGTTCAGTGGCGATACACCAGGACCGTCGCGAGACTTCCCCGGGTGTGAGACAGCGGATCTGCCGTGGGCCGGGAATGCAATTCCCGTGGTCGACGGCGTTCCCCAAGGATAAGTAAGGCGCCTTCGTGGGGCCCAGTCCCGATTCACCGACCGAAACCGCTCAGGGCGAGGCCCTCGGGCTTCGGTCGGTGACGAAGGCATTCGGAGGCCTTGTGGCCGTGGACGGCGTCGATCTCGATGTCGCCCACGGCCAACGCCTCGGCCTCCTCGGCCCCAACGGCGCTGGGAAAACGACCCTCTTCAATTTGATCGCTGGCGACCTGAGGCCGACCTCGGGAACGATCCGAATCGGAGGCGTGGATTGCACGATGTTGGCATCACGCCATCGGGCAAGTTTCGGAGTCGCTCGCACCTACCAGAGGACGCGTCTGTTCGGCGGTCTGAGCGTGGCGGACAATCTCTATTTGGCGCAGACCGGCAAGAGCGGCCGTCATCGAGCGTTGTGGCGATCGGCTGTTGACGATGTCTTCGAGGAGAAAGCTCATGCCGCGGCTGACAAGGTGTGGCTGGGCAAACGATTGGCGGACACGGTGGACGACCTGTCCCACGGGGAGCGGCGTCAGCTCGAGGTGGCCATGGCCCTGGTCACAGACCCCGCCATCCTCCTGCTCGACGAGCCGGCCTCCGGCCTCTCGCAGGGAGAGCGCGAGAACCTGACCCAGCTGCTGTTGGGCTTGCCCCGTGAGCTGACCCTCATCCTCATCGAGCATGACATGGACGTCGCGCTCAAGGCAGCCGAGCAAATCGTGGTCATGTCCGATGGCAGGGTGGTTGCGTCGGGCACCACTGAGGAGATCCGTCACGATCCAGTGGTCCACGAGATCTATCTGGGCGAAGCGGAGAGGCGTCACCGATGACCGACCAGCTACTCGAAGTTGAGGGGTTGGAGGCCGGATACGGCCAGTCGCGGGTCCTCGACGGGATCTCCTTCTCGATGGGCACAGAATCGGTGGCGATCGTCGGCCGCAACGGGATGGGCAAGACGACGTTGTGCAACGCTCTCATGGGGCTAATCCGACCCACTGCGGGATCAGTGATTTTTGATGGAGTGGTGCTCAATGGTTTGACGCCGGAAAAGATTTCGCGCGTCGGAATCGGCTACGTCCCTCAGGGCCGACGTCTGTTTCCCTCGCTCACCGTCGACGAGCACCTCCGCATGTTGGCCAAAGACGCCAGGGGAAAGCGGTGGACAGCCGATTCCGTCTATGAGTTGTTCCCGCGACTGGCCCAGCGCCGCCAGAATCGCGGCGGAGAGCTCTCCGGCGGGGAGCAGCAGATGCTCGCCGTGGGCAGGGCGCTGATGTTGAACAGCAAGCTGCTCCTCATGGACGAGCCATCCGAAGGGCTCGCCCCGACAATCGTCGACACCCTCATCGCCTCGGTGATCGCCTTGGTAGATGAAGGCGTCGCCGTTCTTGCCGTCGAACAGAACATTCACGCAGCCACAGCCATGGCTGATCGTCAACTAGCGATGGTGTCCGGCCGCATCGAGGCCGAGTTCACGGCCGAGGAGCTTCGAGATGACCCCAAGCTGCAACGCCAGTATCTGGGTGTCGATGCCTAGCCACCTAACCGAGGAGAGGAATAGCGCTCAATGACCATGACCAACATCGCCTTGCTGGGCTCCAAGTTCATGGGGCGAGCCCACTCCAACGCCTGGATGAGCGTTGGCAAGTTCTTCCCGGATGCCGGCGCTGCAAACCTTCACACAGTCGCCGCCCGCAATGCTGAGGACCTGGAGGCATTCGCGGCCACATGGGGTTGGTCGTCCTGGACCACCGATTGGCGCGCTGCGGCCACCGACGCCGAAGTCGACCTCGTTGATATCGCCACCCCCAATGACGTCCACGCTGAGCAAGCGATAGCCGCGCTCGAGGCGGGCAAACACGTCGCCTGCGAGAAGCCGATGTCAGCAACCCTGGAGGGCGCAAGGGCAATGGCCGCCGCCGCAGCCGGCGCCGACGGGAAGGCGTTTGTCTGGTACATGTATCGAAGAGTGCCGGCGTTGGCCCTGGCCTACCGAATGGTTCGAGGCGGAGCTTTGGGTCGCATCTACCACAGCCGGGCGGCCTACCTCCAGAGTTGGGGTGGTCCGAACACGCCACTCCTGTGGCGCTTCCAAGGTGAAGTGGCTGGTTCGGGCGCCCACGGTGACCTCAATGCGCACGTCATCGATGCCGTCCGGTTCCTCACCGGGGAGGAGATCGTCACCGTGGATGGGGCGATCGAGCACACGTTCATCGAAGAGAGGGCGCTCCTCGAAGGCGGCGCTGGAGGTGAGATTGCCGGAGCCGGTGCCTCCACGTCAGCGGGCCGAGGTAAGAGCACTGTCGATGATGCAGTCCTCTTCATCGGCCGACTGTCCGGAGGGGGGCTGGCCAGCTTCGAAGCGACGAGGCTGGCTACCGGCTACCACAACGCAAACCGCCTCGAGATCCACGGCGAACGAGGAGCTATTCGGTTCGACTTCGAGCGAATGAACGAACTCGGGTTTTACGACGCCAGTGACGAGGGAGCCACTCAAGGCTGGACCACGATCGATGTGACCCGTGGTGGCGACGGCCATCCTTATGCCGATGCCTGGTGGCCCGACAGTCACGGACTCGGTTATGAGAACACATTCGTCAACCAGGCGGCCGACATGCTCAAGGTGATAGGTGGAGGAGAGCCGGTGGTTCCGCTGCCCGACTTTGCCGACGCCCTCGAAACCCAAAAGGTGCTCACGGCTGCGATCCTTTCGGCGCGCGAGCACGCACCAATCGACGTGACCGAACTCTGACACCCAATGAGAGGAAACAAATGAGCACCGCTGCTCCCTTCGAACCAACGTTCATGCCAGTTGGCGTCTTGACCGCGGCCCTTCAAGAGCTGACGCCAC
>DATDJH010000021.1:0-4268 GCA_036520635.1 Acidimicrobiia bacterium | reverse complement strand
GCTCTGATAGCGGCCGTTGGGGTCCTTGCGCATGGCCTTGCCCACAACCGTGTCGAGCGCTGGCGGGACATCAGCGTTGAGGGCAGAAGGTGCAGGAGCTTCGGTGGACACGTGCTGGAAGGCGACCGACATCGGGCTGTCCCCGGTGAAGGGCGGTCGTCCGGTGAGCATCTCGTAAAGCACCACTCCAAGGGCGTAGACGTCGCTCCGTGCGTCGGCTGCGGCTCCCTGGGCCTGCTCCGGGCTGAAATAGGTGGCGGTGCCGATCACTGCCCCGGTTTTGGTCAATTCGGCGCTGTCATCCCAAGCCCTGGCGATCCCGAAATCGGTGACCTTCACCGTGCCGTCCTTGGCGAGGAGGATGTTCCCAGGCTTGACGTCACGGTGGACCAGGCCGGCCTGATGGGCGATTGAGAGCGCAGCTGCGACCTCGGAGGCGATCTCGGTGGCCCGACGGGCGAGAAGCGCCCCTTCCGACTTGAGGACGTCACGCAGGGAGCGTCCGTCGACCAGTTCCATCACGATGAAATACGTGCCCTGGGCCTGTCCCCAGTCGTAGATGCCGACGATGTTGGGGTGGCTGAGGTTGGCTGCCGCCTGCGCTTCACGTCGGAACCGCTTCACGAACGCCTCGTCAGCCGAATACTGGGCGTGGAGGACCTTGATCGCGACCTTGCGATTGAGCAACGTGTCCTGGCCTTCGTAGACGTCGGCCATCCCGCCCCGAGCCAGGTGGGACGTGATGTGATAACGCTCGGTCAGTTCACTTGGGGTGTTCATAGAAGGCGATGGATTGTAGGAATGCCCTGGGCGCAACTCATGGGGTTCCTTGCAACCAGAGCGAAATCAGGTCGGCGGCGATCGGAGCCGCCACCCCTCCACCGGTTGCGGATTCTCCGATGTCCCCACCGCCCGCGATGAGGACCGCGATGGCAATCGTCGGGTCGTCGACCGGTGCGAACCCTATGAACCACGCATGGGGCCCGTCACCTGCGCCTTCGGCGGTTCCGGTCTTGCCGGCGACCCTGATCCCGGGAACTGCGGCATTTCTCCCGGTGCCTTCGGTCACCACCCGTTCCATCATCTGGGCCAGGACCGAGGCGGTGGCAGGAGCCATTGCCCGTCCCAGGGAGATGGGTTGGGAGGTTTCCAGGGTGCTCCCGTCGGCGTCGAACACCCGATTCACCAGGTACGGATTGAATACTTCGCCCTGATTGGCGACCGCTGCAGCGACCATTGCCATATGCAACGGAGTAGCGCGCACATCGCGTTCCCCGATCCCGCTTTGTGCCAGGGCGGCCGGGTCGTCGATCAGCTCGTCCACGGGGTAGGAGGCCTGCGGGACCGACCAGGGAAAGTCGAGGTCAGTGTTGAATCCCAATGCCTCGGCTGTGATCCCGATGTCACGGGCGCCCAATCGCACTGAGAGATCGGCGAAGACCGTATTGCAGGAGCGAACGAAGGCAACCAGCAGCGTCACCGACTCGCCGTCGTTGCAGACCTCCCCGTCGAAGTTGGAAATGGTCTCGGTGGAGCCTTCGAGCTGGTACTCGACAGGGTCGGGAAATTCGGTCGAAGGATCTGCCTCGCCTGTGTCCAACGCCGTCGCGGTAACGACGGTCTTGAAGGTCGAACCCGGCGCGAATAGCTCTTTGGTCGATCGGTCGCTGAGCGGGCTCACCGGGTCGGCGAGCAGCTCGTCCCACACCGCCGCCGCGTCCTCCCCGAGGAGCGATTCGGGATCGAATGAAGGCGAGGAGACAGCGGCGAGCACCGCGCCCGTCTTCGGGTCGATCGCAACGACGGCGCCGGTCTGTCCGCCCAACGCCTCGTAGGCGGCCATCTGCAGTGGGCCGTTGACGGTCATCTCGATGCTGTGAGGACGCAGGTCGCGCCCGAGAATCACCGAAATCAGGTCGCTGATCGTCAGGTCGCGTTTCGATCTGAGCACAGGGGCGTAGGCCTCCTCCAGTCCGGAGTCACCGACGATGAACGAGTTGTAGCCGACCACATGGGCGAAAGCCTCACCTTCCGGGTAGGTGCGCACGAAGGAGCGTGGGTCATCAGGGTCAGCCACCGATTCGGCGACCACAGTTCCGTCGATGGTCACAATCAGGCCCCGTTCCTTGCCCCGCTCGGAGAGGGCGGGCCTGGCGTTGCGAGGATCGGCCTTTAACGCGTCGGCGTGAATCACCTGGATCCAGGTGACTGCCAGGAGAAGGACAAAGAAGGAGGTAAAGACCCCGATCGAGATGCGACGAACCGGGCCGTTCATGTTGCTTCCTCATGGCTGATCCGGAGCAAGAGGGCGATCAGGATCAGATTGCCGACCAGGGCCGATCCCCCATATGACATGAAGGGAAGCGTGATCCCGGTCAGGGGGACCACCCTGACCACCCCACCGATGATCAGAAAGGTCTGAACGGCGAAAACGAACGTGAGACCGGCCGCCAGCAGCTTGCGGAACATGTCCCGGCTCCGGAATGAGATCCCGAGCCCGACCGCGATCACCAACGAGAACAGTGCGAGCACTGACACCGTCCCTGCGAATCCCAATTCCTCCCCGACCGCGGCGAAGATGAAGTCGGTCGAGGCATTTGGGATCAGGTCGGGGCGGCCCAGGCCGGGCCCAGCCCCAGAGAGGCTCCCCGTCCCCATTCCGAAAAGGCCCTGTGCGATCTGGTACCCCTCGTCGTCGAAGTGCTCGAAAGGCGCCAGCCAGGCGACGACCCGCCGCTGTACGTGTTCGAACATGAAGTAGGAGGCGACACCGGCAGCCGCCGCCATGAACCCACCTGTCACCAGATAGCCGGTGTTCCCGGTTGCGGCGTAGAGGAGGAGCACGAACCCGGCAAAGAGCAACAGGGAGGCGCCAAGGTCGCGCTGGGATACCAGGATCAGGATGCTCACCATCCAGGTGATCACCAGCGGGATCAGCTGCCGCGGCTCGGGGAAGCGAATCGGGCCTAGATGCCGCCGCGCCTCACGCAGCGCCTTCTGATGGTCGGCCAAATAGGCCGCCACGTAGATGACAAAGCCCAGTTTGGCCAGCTCGGCGGGTTGGAACTGAAGGGTCGTGAATTCGAGGTCGAGGACTATCCAGAGCCGGGATCCGTTGACAACGAGTCCCTTGAGCGGGAAACCCCAATCGGTCGGCAGGTTGGGTAGGGCCAGCAGTATGAACGAGACGAGAAGAGTGATGTTGCGGTAGCGGCGAAGGATGGTTGTCGAGCTCCGTGCGAACAGAGCGAGGACAGCGATGGCGGCGGCGGAGGCGATCAACATCCACCAGCGCTGCAATCCCGCTTTTACCGGATCCAGCCTGTAGATCTCGATGAACCCGATCGCAGTGAGCGCGGTGATCGGGGCGATGAGAAGGGGTGTGGCTCGCGGCGCCCACGTCCGCACCGCCAGATGCAGACCGCCAAAGGCGATCAGGAAAACCAGGAAGGTAAGTGCGGTCTGGGCGTCGACACTCTGTTCGCGGGCAAAGTTCACCAGCGTGATGCCAAAAGCGGCGAGCACCGACGCCGCGACCACGGTTGCGCCTTCGGCGTTACGTGTCATTCGCTCCGGGGAGGACATCCACGATGATGACGCTGATGTTGTCGTGGCCGCCCGCTTGGTTGGACTGCTCGACCAGCGCCCAAACCGTTTCGTCTGCAGACTCAGTGCCCAGGTTCTCGGCGATCTCGTCATCGGTGAGCATCAGGGTCAGGCCATCGGAGCAAAGCAGGAGTCGGTCGCCGTTCTCTAGCGGCAACTCGATCTCGTCGACATTCACGAATCGAGTGAGCCCGAGACAGCGGGTGAGCATGTGACTGTGGGGATGGTCGGCTGCTTCCTCCGGCGAGAGGGTCCCAGCAGCGATGTATTGGGCGACAACCGTGTGATCGTCCGTCAACTGGCGCAATTCTCCGGCTCGGTAGATGTAGGCGCGGCTATCACCGATGTGGCCGAAGTGTGCAGTCCCGTTGGCGGTCAACTCCACCAGGGTGAGCGTGGTTGCCATCCCCTCGAGATCAGGTTGCCGGGCCACCTGCTCTCGTATGGCGCGATTGGCCGCAGCCACTCGATCTGCCGGGCCGAGATCGGCGGACGCTGCCGTGTTCACCGCGAGACGAGAGGCGACTTCGCCGGCGATGTGCCCACCCATGCCATCGGCCACCATGAGGACAGCAGGACCGGTCGACTCCCCTGAGGTCTCGGGGAAGATGGTGTCCTCGTTGTTCGTCCTCGCCATGCCCTGATGGGTGGCGGCGGCCCAT
>DATDJH010000020.1:0-5672 GCA_036520635.1 Acidimicrobiia bacterium | reverse complement strand
ACTCGTACATCGGCCTGCGCAGGCTGTAGGTCTCTCCATCGGCAAACGCGCCCGGCTCCTCCACGTAGAGACGCAACACCTGCCCTTCCGCCGGAACGCCGAGGATCGAGCGGTCCTGGAGCTGGTCCCCATACACCGGCTCCGGAACTGGGCCGCTTTCACCGGGCGCGCTCAGTCGGAAAAGCAGGCCTGGTTCACCCTCCTCAGGTGTCCCCCGCCCATCCCGAACATGGCACGAAGCACAACCCTGCCCGTTGAGCAAGGGACCTAGCCCGTCTCGATCCTCGGTCGAGGACGGCGCCGTGACCCAGTTCTGGGTGAAGAAGCTGTTGCCAACCACGAAGTCCCTTCGTTCGGCGTCGGTCAGATTGCGCGCCGACATCCCAAATGCCTCCTGGTTGGAGGCTGTGGTGGTTCCCTCGCCTCCGGACGCCTCGACCATGAGGTCGTCGGTCGTGGATGAGCAAGCAGTCGCCACCAAAACCAGGCCAGCAACGGACCACACGCCGATTCGTGCCCGTCCCTTGCGTGGCCTGGTCACCGATGTCACATCAACTCAGGTTCAGCACGAGACCTGCTGCGGTTGCCGCTTCCACCAACGTGTCCGCCTGAAGCTCGAGGGCGAGAATGGTGTCGAACATGGCAACCCGGCCCGGGTCGTCATCGGGAACGCCCGGAGCAATGCTCTTGTCGAATGGGGCCGGGATCGACTCGGCCGCGGCGACACTCGCCGCGATCTCATCCTGGAGCTTTGACGCGAGGTCGGAATCGGCAGCTTCGAAGAGATCGTGGATCCCCGGGCCATCGACGTCTCCGACTGCACCGAGATACACGTTCTGTATACCGGCGGCGTTGGCGACGATGTCCGACGTCGTGTTGTCGGAGAAGCAAGAGTGCTCGTTCTCCTGCGAGTGCTCCTCGTAGGCGACGGTGAGACGCTCCCCTGCGAGCTCGCCGCGGCTCAACTCGCCGAGACCGGTGAGGATCATCCCCAGCGCCTCATCAGTGGTCAACGCAAGGAACTCGGCGCGGTAGTTGTCTTCGTCAGGTGCCCAGGCATCGACCAGAGACTGCAAATGACCGACGAGCAAGTCCGAGGCCACGGTGAGGTATGCGACTCGACGGTCCGCATTGGGAGAAGTCGTGAAGTCGGTGACGGGCCTCGCTCCCGCTCCGTCGGTGGATAGGTCCTGTCCCCAGAGCAGGAATTCGATGGCATGCCATCCCGTGGAGATATTGGTCTCTCCCCCGGCCTCGTTGAGTGACACCAGGAGGTCGGCGTCGATGGTTGGGTACTCATCGGGGAGGTTGACCACTCCGGACTCCGCAGCACCTTCGACGTAGTCGATGTAGGCCTCGTCCAAAGGCCAGGCGTTGATCAGTCCCTCGGGCCCGGTGTCTGCGGCGTCGATGGGGCCTCCGTAGAAGCGGAAGGCCTCGGTGAGCCCGTAGTCGTCACGGGCCGCCAGCCAAGCATCCTTCGCCGCGGCCAGATTGGCGTCGGTCGGATCGGCAGCCAGGGCGTCGATTGCTGCGCTCATCTCGGTGGCCGAAGCCAGGCTCATCGAATACGTCTCGTGGACCACGTCCGCGTAGTTGGCCACCACCTCGGTCTCCAGATCAGCGCTGCTGTCGTTCCCGCAGGCCGATAGTGCCAGCGCCGAGCTCATCAGGGCGACGACGCTTCTCCTCCATCTCATTTGATCTCCTAGCTCCCAAACTCGTTCGGTAGCTAAAGATATTTGCACTATGGTCGTAGTGCAAATTTTTCACCTTAGAAAAGCTAAGAAATCTGCTCGATCAGCCAGATGATCCCCTGGACCAGCCTCCAGCCCAGGTAGATGACGACCAGCACCACCATCAGTCGAAAACTGAATGGAGCCTTGACGTCCTCCCCTCCTTGGTCCGGTGGAGGGGGATCGGTCATCGCCTCTCCCCCAGTCGAGACACGATGTGAATCGGATTCCCCGTGAAATCGGCTTCGTCACGGAGCCGGTTCTCGATGAACCTCAGATAGTCGTCGCCGACCTCGCCGCCGGACATGAACACGACGAATGTCGGGGGCGCGGTTCCGGCCTGGACCACATAGTGGATCTTGGGTCGCTTTCCCTTGCGCACCGGCGGCGGGTGGGCGTCGATCCATTCTCTGACCACCCGATTGAGCTGGCCCGTCGGGATTCGGGTCTCCCGCGCCGCCAAGACCGCCACGAGAACATCGGGCAGCCGGCCGACACGGGACCCGGTGCTGGCCGAGATTCGGACCACCGGTGCCCATCCAACAAACCCGAAGCGGTCTGGAAGTGACCGCTCGGTGATCTCGCGTTGCTCCTCGTCGATGGCGTCCCATTTGTTGAGCACAATGATCAGACCAACACCGGCGTCGACCACCTCACGGGCGATCCGTTGGTCCTGATGGGTGACACCGTCCGTGCCGTCAACGATCAGCAATGCGACGTCGGCCTCAGCAAGCGCCTCCTTTGCACGGAGGACGGAATAGAAGTCGGCGTCCTCGGTGATCTGCGGCTTGCGACGGATGCCGGCGGTGTCAACGAGCCGATATGCCTTGCCACCCAACTCGACGTCGGTGTCGATCGGGTCCCTGGTGGTCCCCGGGATCTCCGACACGATCACCCGATCCTCGCCCGCGAGACGGTTGAGCAGGGTCGACTTCCCGACGTTCGGTCGGCCGACGATGGCGACACGAGGGATCTCGTCACGGGCCGCGACCGGCCGGGGCTCGGGCATGGCGTTCACGACCTGATCGAGGAGATCCCCGACACCGCGTCCGTGATAGGCGCTGATCCCATTTGGCTCACCGAGACCGAGTCGCCAGAAGCGATCCACATCCGCCTCGAGCTGTGCGTCGTCGATCTTGTTGGCTGCGAGGATCACAGGGAGCCCTGAAGCGCGAAGGATCGAGATCACACCGGTGTCGTCGTCGGTTAGGTCGGCGGTGCCGTCGACGACCAGCACCACGACATCGGCCCCGGATACCGCGGCCTCTGCCTGCTCCTTGATGGATTGGTTGATCCCGCCAATCGGCTTGATCTCCCAACCACCGGTGTCGACCATGAGGAACTGGCGACCCGACCAATCGGCCTCGAATTCACGACGGTCACGGGTGACTCCGGGCGATTGCTCGACGACCGCCGAACGGGAGCCGATCACCCGATTGACCAAAGTCGACTTGCCGACGTTGGGACGGCCCACGATGACAACGACCGGAAGGGTGCTCATCGCACGCCGACCGTCAGGTGCTGACGAGGTTCAGGGCCTCGCTTGCGGTCCAATCGCGGTCTCGCTCCAACCAGCCCGGCTGAGCGGGGATGCGGGCAGTGACGCTGGCCTCGACCAAGCTCTGCAGGGTTGAGACGAAGGCTCGCAGTTGAGGCGGAAGCGGGAAATACTCCTGCTCCTCGGTCGAGGACCACAACTCGAAGCCGGCCGTGGGTGCGAGCCGTGAGATCACTTCTTGGACGAGGTGGTCGGGGGCAGAGGCTCCGGCGGTCAGACCCACCGTTTTCACGCCTTCCAGCCAGCTCTCGTCGATGTCGCCCGCGGAGTCGATTCGATGCGCCGCGACACCGTTCTCCCGGGACACCCTGACCAGGGCCTGGGTGTTGGACGAGTTGTGTGATCCGACCACCAGGATCAGGTCGCAGGAGTCGGTCAACTCCTTCACCGCATCCTGTCGGTTGGTTGTCGCATAGCAAAGGTCCGATTTGCGAGCCGTGTGTAGCTCGGGAAAGCGGTCTCTCGCATCATCCATCACAGCCATCCACTCGTGGACCCCGAGGGTGGTCTGAGCCAATAGGGCGACCTTCCCCGGGTCGGCAGGCTGATACTCGCCGAGCCCGGTCTCGGGCTCCACGAGGGTGATCGCGGTGGGAGCTTCGGCCACGGTGCCCACGGCCTCGTCATGGCCGGTATGGCCGACGTAGATGATCTCGTAGCCATCGCGGGCCATCCGCTTCACCTCATGGTGCACCTTGGTCACCAAGGGACATACGGCATCGATCACGACGGCGGCGCGCTCTGCAGCCCCCTGCACAACCTCCGGCGCCGATCCATGAGCCGACAGCATCACCGGTGCACCCAGGGGAACCTGCTGGATATCGTCGACGAATACCACGCCGACCCCCTCGAAGGCGCGCACCACCCACTCGTTGTGGACGATCTCGTGGAAGCAGTAGACGGGGCCATCGAAGATCCGCGTCATCCAGGTGAGAGCCTTGATGGCCATCTCCACCCCGGCGCAGAAGCCTCTGGGCTCGGCGAGCAGCACACGTTCGACCGTCATCACGTTCATGGTAGGTCGGCCCTGTAACTCAGACGGATCGGTCTTTGACCAGCCCGACCACCATGGCCACCACCTCATCGAACCCGAGGTCCGAGGTGTCGATCACAATTGCTTCTTCGGGCACGGTGAGTGGCGAGGCAACCCGAGTCGAATCCAGGTGGTCTCTTCGCTCTAGATCCTCGAGCACCGACACGTGGTGCTCGCCGGTCTCTCCGGCCCGACGGGCTGCTCTGACCTCGGGGCGGGCGTCGAGGAAGATCTTGAGCGTGGCGCTGGGGAAGACAACCGTTCCGATGTCCCTCCCCTCGACCACGGCCCGGCCTCCGTGTGCAGTCACCCAGCTGCGTTGACGTGACACGAGGAGCTTTCGGACCTCGGGATTGGCCGCAACTTTCGAAACGGCTGCGGTGACGTCGGGACCCCGAATCTCTTCCGACACATCCTCACCGTCGAGAAACATCGCACCATCGACCTGATCCATGGTCGCCTGGCTGACCAGGTCGGCCACTTCAGCGGCGTCGTCGAGGTTGGCTCCGGCCCGGAGTGCCGCCACGGTTGCGGCTCGATAGAAGGCTCCGGTGTCGAGATGGGGCAGACCCAACTCGGTGGCGGCGGCTCGGCTGACAGTGCTCTTGCCGGTTCCGCTCGGCCCGTCGATGGTCACGATGAGGTCGCTCACGATCGGCGAGGTTATCGACGGATTCGGTAGGTGAGGACCCCGGCCCCGGAGGGGCGTCCTATTGGGGATTCGGACAATGGGGCTGTGGGACCGGGGATCCTCTCCGTGCGAAGCAACCTAGCCAACCCCGTCGATGCGTGACGGGCGGAGTCGTGTTCCCGGTTCACAGTTGGTCGAGCATCTCCCAGAATCCGGGCCAGGTCTTGTCCGCTACCTCAGGCGCCTCGATCACAATCCCTTCCTGGAGCTGGCCGATGAGTGCGAACGCCATGGCGATTCGATGATCGCCGTAGGTCTCGATCGTCGCCGGGCGAAGGGGCCGGGGAACAATCACCAGGCCGTCATCCTCGATCCAGGCCTCTCCACCTACGTTCTGCAGCTGCTCGGCCAGCCCGCGGAGCCGGTCCGATTCCTTGAGACGCAATGAGCTGAGCCCATCCAGGCGACTCTCACCCTTGGCAAAGAGACAGGCGACCGCCACCGCCAGGGCTCCGTCGGGCATTGCGGAGAGATCCATCTCGATCGGGTCGAGCCTGCCCCCGCTCGACTCGACGGTCACCGAGCCATGTCCGATCGACACCTGGCAACCCATCTCGGTGAGCACCTGCGCTATTTGAAAGTCAGGCTGGCGGGACGAGCCGTCGAGACCGTCGATGGTCACCTTCCCGCCTCGAATGGCAGCGGCGACCATGG
>DATDJH010000019.1:0-2742 GCA_036520635.1 Acidimicrobiia bacterium | reverse complement strand
CATCGCCATGTCGACACACTCGACCTGGGCGATGGCCTCGATGTTCTGATCGATCAGGTCGGCCAGGCGATGGAGGTGCTCGCCCCGTTCCTTCGGAGCAAGTGCGGCCCAACCGGGGAAAGCGGCCACCGCGGCGCTAACTGCCTGGTCTGAAGTGAGTGGATCCCCTTGCGCGATGTCAGCGAGTTTCCAGTCCCAATCGAGCGGGGAGCGGACCTCGAATGTCTCGGGCGAATCGACTCGTTTGCCACCGATGTAGTGATCGGGGGAGACGGCGTATTCGGAGATCTCGACTCGTGTGGTTGCCATAGGGATCGTTCGCAACCTAAGGATAAACTGCGCTCACCAGGACTCTCATGCCAAGACCACTGATTGATCACGATCCCGAGGTCGTTCTCGAGGCGGAGCGAGACATTCGCGCCCGTCTTGGAGATCGGAAACTCGACTTCGACGCCCTGCTCGCCGTGTCCAACATCTATCGCGCTGCCAACGCGGTGCGCAATCGGATGGAAAGAGAAGTCCTCGCCCCGGAAGGGCTGTCCTGGGGCGGGTTCACGATCCTGTTCGTGCTCTGGGTGTGGGGGGAACGGGAGACGGGTGAGCTTGCCGACGACTGCGGGCTGGCGAAGGGGACTTTGAGCGGGATGCTCGGCACCCTTGAGAAGACGGGCCTGGTGTCACGGTCCCGTCACCCCGGCGACGGACGCCGGGTGATTGTCGATCTCGAGGCCGATGGCCGGGAGCTGATCGAGCGGGTCTTTCCCAGGTTCAACGAGCATGAGACCAAGTTCACGTCGAGACTCGGCCCGACCGAGCAGGGAGAGTTGGCGCGGCTGCTCCGCATCGTGACCGCCACCGCCGACGATCTCCCACTCGTGGCCGACCCCCAGGTAAAGGCGTAAAGTCTCATTTGGTTCCTAACGACCTCCAGGAGGACCCATGGGTGAGATAGTCGGCGCCGGTCTGATCAGTCACGCACCAACCATCATGTTCGACGAGGCAACCCGCCTCGAGCTCAACGAGGGCAAAGAGATCTCATTGGTGCCCGGACTGGTTCGGCTGCGCGACGAGGTGCTGAATCGCCTTGAGGCCGACACGATCGTGATCGTCGACTCGCACTGGTTTTCCACTGTGGAGCATCTGGTATCTGCCCACGCCCGCCGTCACGGCATCTTCACCTCTTCCGAGCTGCCCCGTGGGATGGCCCAGATCCCCTACGACTACCCGGGCGACCCTGAGTTGGCCAAGCTTGCGGCCGACCTTGGCTCCGAGTTAGGCACACCGACCCACGCCAACGAGGACGATTATCTGCCGGTCTATTACGCGACGATCAACCTCGTCCACTATCTGCGCAAGGACGAGAATGTGGTCTCGGTGTCGGTCGTGCAAACCGGGGACACCGATGACTTCATGACGATGGGTGAGGCCATTGGGGAGGCGGTCACCCGCCTCGACCGGAGGGCGGTGATCCTGGCCTCGGGAGGGATGAGCCACACCTTCTGGCCCCTCAAGGAGATCGCCAAGCACGAGGCGTCTGATCCGGTGCACATCATCACACCTGCCGCCCGCGCTGCCGACGAGGAGCGTCTCGAGATGATGTTGGCCGGCGACCACGCCCGGGTGGTGGACACCATGGACGACTACTTCGAATACTCGCCAGAGGGCGCCTTCGGCCACTACCTGATGATGCTCGGCGCCATCGGTGGCCGGAATTGCGCGGCACCGGGGGAGATGTTCTCCGATTACGAGAATGCCACCGGCACCGGCCAGGTCCATGTCTGGTTCGAGCGCCCCTCGGGGGGCTGGACCGCCTGACCACGATCAGGGGGCTCCCCGTGCCACAATTTCACCGAAGTGGTGGCACTCAACGCGCCCGATGACCTGATCTCCGAGCTCGAGGAGCTCGCACGCTCCGTGGAAAATCTCGTCTTCGGCGGCGACCCCGCCGGACAGGCGCATGCCAAAGACCGGGACCGCATCGTGAGGACCATCCGGTCCTACGCGATCCCGCGGATGACTCTTCCGGCGACACCGCTCCTGGTGGTCTTCGCAGGGCCTACCGGTGCCGGGAAGTCCACCCTCGTCAACAGCGTCTCCGGTCTCGAGGTCGCGGAGACCGGCCCCCTCCGCCCAACCACCAGAGCTCCTGTGGTCCTGGCCGCTGATGGCTCCGGATACGAGAGCCTGGGAGGGATCGCCTGTGAGGTCGTCGAAGGTCGGGCGCCGATTCTTGCTTCGATCACCCTGGTGGACACGCCTGACCTCGATTCGACCTCAATCGAGCATCGGGCAGCAGCCGAGATCATGATCGACAACGCCGATGTCGTCGTCTTCGTGAGCTCGGCCCTCAGGTACGCCGACCTCGTTCCCTGGGAGGTGCTGCGCAGGGCACGGTCCCGGGGTGCGCCTGTGATCCATGTCCTGAATCGGGTCACCAGTGGCGCCGCGGGGGCCTTGACCGACTATCGGAGCCGATTGGTCGAGGAAGGCGCCGACGGCGACATCGTGGTCGTTCACGAGCACCACCTGGCCGGATCACCTCTGGTTCCCTCAGTTGCCGTTCGCTCACTGCGCAGGCGTCTGATGAGTCAGGTGAAGAAATCTCAGTCGGAGAGGGCGGAGATCGTTCGCTCGGTTCTCTGGGTGACCCTCGGCCAGGCCAGAGACCTGATCGCCGAAGCCGAATTGGGCTCGACGGAGGCCGGCGTCATTGAAGGGATGCTCGCTCAGGCGTTCGCCCCC
>DATDJH010000018.1:0-2804 GCA_036520635.1 Acidimicrobiia bacterium | reverse complement strand
CTCGCCTCGCGCAGTGAGCTCTCGCTCAAGCCGCTGCCAGCCGAAGTGCCCTGATCACGAGATCGCGGTCACCGAGCCGACGGCGTAGCTCGCGCTCCAGTCCTCCGATTGGATAGAGGTTCTGCGGCGCCCTCGGGTCCTTGTGACGGGCCGAGGCGTACCGGGGTAGAGAGGCGGAGACCAGATGGGCGAGTCGGGCGGCGTCGGCGACTGTCATGTCGGCCTTCACCTCGCAACGGACCAGACCCCCCGCCGGACCCGCGCCATTCGCCAGCCTCAGATACCAGGAGAACCGGCTCCATGAGGTCGTGGTGAGAAACAGTGGCGTCCGATGCCCGACCGGGAGTGTCCCCAACGTGGCCCGAAGGTCATCGGGTAGATATTGAACGTGCTGCGTCTTGATGTATCCAACGGCGCCCTCAAGGTGACGACGATGTGACAGTGGCCCGTCCACGACTACCAAGGCGGCATCGGCATGATCCCCGGCCACCTCCCCTTCGAGGTCGCCCATCCGCTCCTGGATTCCCAGCCAGAGCTCCTCAGGGGTGGAGCCCTTGGTGCTCATCACCTCGTAGCGGCCGACTTTGGTTTCGATCGAATCGGCAGGGCCCGAGGTGAAGATCCCCCTGCGGACGCTGGAGGCAACTACCTCGGCGCCGCCATTGCACCTGACAGCACCGGCGGCGAAGGTGGCTGCCAGCCCGAAACCGGGAAACAGCGCCTCCCTCTCGATCCAGAGATTGGCGTCGACACGCCGCACCCCGTCGACGAACAAGATGTCTTCGGCAGGAGCGCACTCCGGAAGCAGGGGCCGCCATTGGTCGGGCGGGATCTCGACCGAAGGATCGACTTTGTCGGTGGAGTCGGCGAGGTCGGCGTCGGACGGCGCCCCGTAATCCGGATCCCAGGCTTCAACGGTGAACTTCATGAGGCAACCCTCTCCACCGTCGAGGTCTCGACGCCTTTGGTGACTTCGAATCGGACCGGGATCCGCTCGGACAATTCCGGCACATGGGTGACGATGCCAACGGTTCGCCCTCCACTGGCCAACTCATCGAGGACCGTTGCCACGATGTCGATCGACTCCTGGTCGAGTGAGCCGAACCCCTCATCGAGGAGCACACATTCGAGCCGGGACGAGGTGCCGGTGAGCTCTGCAAGCTGTTCCGCCATCGAGAGCGACAGTGACAACGCAACGAGGAACGTCTCGCCACCTGACAGCCCGCGGGTTGTCCTTCTCAGATCGGCGTTTCGATGGTCGACAACTTCGAACTGGCTGCGGCTGGCCAACAGCGAGTAGGCGCCGCCCGTGAGCTCATGCAGGAGAACGTTCGCCCCGTCGACGAGGGTCTCCATCGCCTCCTCGAGCAGCCAGGCCTCGAAGTTATTCGACTTCAGGTGAGTGCCGAGAGAAGTGGCGACCCGAGCCCGGGTGACCTCGGTCTCGAGCTGATGCCCGATTTCCGCGGCCTCGGTCGTCGACTTCTCCAATTCCTGGATCTCGGACTTGCGCCGCTCCTCGGCAAGGACCAACTGCGCCTCGGGTGAGCCTGCCGTTTCTATGCCCAGCCCCTCCAGCCAGGAAGACATCTCTTCCGAAGCCCGACCCACTCCAGCTTCTGCTGCCTCAACCATCTCGCCGCGCTCCGCCAAGTCAGCCTTGGCCTTCTCCGCTGCCTCGAGGCGCCAGGCTTCGAAAATCTGCCAGGCTTGAATCGGGTCGTCGCCCGGGATTGGCGGCTTCTTAGCGGCAACCAGGTCGCGGGCCGTGTGGAGAGCCTCGAGGAGACCAGAAGCCCTGATCGCCAACTCGTCAACCCTGGCCTGTGCCTCGGCGATGGCTTCCCGCGCAGCGGACATTTCGCCATCGAGCATGGCTCGCTTCTCAAGCTGGGCTCTCACGTCCGCAATCGACGTCTCGACCACTTCCGCCGCTGGAGCATCGGCGAGCAAGGCGCCGACCTCGGTCAATTGGGTGTCGACGCCTTTGGCCTCGCCTTCGGCACCCTTCAGCCGGTCCCGGGCCTCGCCCAACCGAGACTCGAGATCGGAGACCTCCCGGGAGAGGCGATCAATTGACTCGCCGTGGCCGTCGCCGCCCGGTGGGAGCTTCGCGACTACCACCTCGCACACCGGGCATGGCTCGCCGACTGCGAGACCCTGTCTGACAGCGTGGGCGGCATGTCCCATCCTTGCCGCCTCGAACTCACCCTGCTTCTGTTGGCGGGCTGCGGACATCTCTTCGAATTGGGCGGCCAGCCCGTCGAGGTCGAGGGCGGTGCGACGCGTTGCCAGTTGGTCGAGCCGCTCCATGTTCGCCTTCCACGATTCGAGTTGGGTAAGAGGGGCCTTCTCCGTTAGGGCAAGATTGATCTCGTCACGTTTCACTGCCAGGACGGTCAGTGACCCGGCCAATGCCTCGATGCGGGCAAAAGCTTCGACTCGATCCTTCTCGATCGTCGCCAGATCCTTGGGTGCGACTATCGATCCCAGTTGAGCAAGGCTCAGGCTGGTTTCCTCTTGTGCCGCCCTGGCTGATTCCAATGCCGAACCAAGCTTGGCCAGGGCTTCGACCCGCGATGGGAGCTCTTTTCGGGCCTCGACTATCGCCGTGAGGCGCACTCGGGCCTCCGCCACCTGCTCAGGAGTTGGAACGTCGAGCTTTGCCAGACTCTCCTCCATCGCCTGGGCTCGACCCTCGGCAGTCCTCGCTCTTGCATTGGCCAGCTGCATCACCTTCTCGAACAAGCCGATGTCGAGCAGCGCCCGGAGCAAGGCCTGGCGCTCACTCGGCTTGTCGGTCA
>DATDJH010000017.1:0-2829 GCA_036520635.1 Acidimicrobiia bacterium | reverse complement strand
TTGGGCGCTGAGGACTGGTTCGATCTGGTCCAAACGGCCCGTTACAAGTGACGGGGGTGTCCCCGGGTCTGTGGTCCCGAGGACACACCCATCAGGCAAAACCAGGCTCAGTCGCCGCCTGCGCCGTATTTGCCTCCGCCGGTGGTCGCTGCTGCCTCCGGCCCGCCGATCATCGCCCCGTCCGATCCAACGACAAACCAAACCTCGCCAACTCCCTGTCCGGCCGTGTCGCCCGGATTGGCGTCGGGCGCATAGCGATAGAGGGGCTGGCCGTCGACTGTCAGTTGCTCGGTTCCGTCGGTGCGGGTTGTGGTGCCAAATATCGAGTCATCGAGATCCGAGCTGATAGCGGTGTCACCTGGAACCGCCGGCCATGTCGCGGCGCACGAGTCGTAACACGTGCTCTCGCCGTTGGTGTCGTTGAGGAAGACATAGACGGTGAATCCTTCGGGATCGACGAGGACCGTCCCGAGGTCGGTTGACGCCGTGGAAATGCTGTCACCGGCCGCATCGGTGCCGCCGCTTCCATCACCACCGCTGTCCCCGCACGCAGTGAGAATCAGAACGCCGGCGAGCAAGAGCGGGAAGAGTTGTCGTTTCATCTGATTTCTCCAGATCGTCGTGTGCGCAATACGCACCAGGGCGGCGCATGGTTCGCGACCTGGCACAATTCCGAGATGGATCCTGAGGTGCTCCAACGGTTCCGGATCGGGGACGAGTCAGCCGTCAAGGCGGTCTATGACCGCTTCGGCGGGCCGGTGTTCGCCCTTTCGATGAGCATCCTCGGCGAGGCTGGTCTCGCTGCAGACGCCACCCAGCAGACCTTCATCAAGGCATGGCGGGCGGCGTCCACCTATGACCCGGATCGGAGCTTCAGCCCCTGGATTTATGCGATTGCCCGACGAACCGCCATCGACATCTATCGCAAACGGGCCCGCACCGTCGTCAGTGACCAGGTCGATGTCGCGACCATTTCGCCGGGCTTGGAGACGGTTTGGGAGGTGTTCGAGGTGCGAGCTGCGCTCGACCAACTTCCCGATGATGAGCGACAGGTGGTCAAGCTCTCCCATTTCGACGGCTTCACCCACGCCGAGATCGCAGACCAACTCGGGATCCCGGTGGGGACGGTCAAGTCGAGGTCACATCGGGCCCATCAAAGGCTTCTCGGGCTTCTCCGACACCTGGAGGAGATGTGAGGACGCGAACCGCAGGGCCGATCGAGGTCGTAGAGGTTGGGTGTGATGGGATCTGACGACACGCGCTCCGAGTACCTGGCCACGGGGTCGGGAGAGAAGCCGGCTGACCATGATCAGCTCGACCTGATTCGTGGCGTCCTCGAGGGCAACTCGACCTGGGCTGAACCGCCGGGTGGTGTCATGGAGGGCATGCTTGCCACCATCAGCAGAGATGGTGATGCCCCCACACAGGTCTCAAAGCCCGGGGCATGGTGGCGACGACCTTGGTTGGTTGCGACGGCCGCGGTTGCGGTCATCGCCCTGCTGGCCGTCGGGGTGGTTGCGGCTTTCGACGATCCTGACCTCGAGACCGTGGTGGCGGTCAACGGGACCGAACTCGCGCCTGCCGCCACTGGTATCGCCACCCTCCGACCAACTCCGTCGGGCTGGTACATCCGTCTCGACGTGAGCGGGCTACCCGCCGCACCCGAGGGAAGCTATTACGAAGGGTGGGTGTGGAGTGAGGAAGAAGGGGTGAGCATCGGAACCTTCCATCTCCGAGATGGCGCCGAGCCGGTGGTGCTGTGGTCAGGCGTCGAATTGGCGGAGTATCCGGCGATCTGGGTGACGCTCCAGGAAGAGGGCGCCGGGGCCGAAGCATCGGATCGAATCATGATGAAGGGCCGGATCGAGGACCTCGTCCAAGGTTGATCCAGATCTATCGCTGCCCGAAGATCCGGCCGGCCAGATTGAAGATCAGTGTCGCAGCGACGCTCACCACCAGCATCGAGGTGATCGGGATGAAAACCTGGGCGTTCTCACCTTCAAAATGGAGGTCACCGGGCAGATGGCCGAACCAGGAAAAGGCTCCGGGGAAGTAACGGAGGACCACACCCACCAGGAGGATCGACGCTCCGATCAGGATGAGGAAGTTGGAGAGTCGCACCGCTCAGTCGGGGTGATGGAGGACGACTTTCCCTGTCTGCTCCCCTGAGTCGAGATAGGCCAGAGCTTGGGGCAACTCCTCGAATTCGAAGATCTTGGCCACCGGCGAATCTGCCTCTCGGGATCCGATCCACTCCGTGGCACGTGCGAACTGGCTGTGGGTGCCCATCGAAGAGCCGATCATCTCCAACTGCCGGAAGAAGAGATGAGGGATCGTCAGCTCCATCTTGGCCCCGCTCGTCGCGCCGCAGATCGCAATCCGACCGCCACGTTTTGCGGCTCTCATCGACTGGCGCATCGTCGCCGGCCCCACACTTTCGATCACGATGTCGGCACCGCCCTGCTTGGCCATCTCCGCGCCGAACTCGCTCGCTGAGTCGAAACCGTCGACTGCTCCTTGCTCGATAGCCCAGGCAATCTTCTCGGGTGAGCGCGAGGTGACGAAGACCTGGGCCTCCAAGGCAAGTGCCAGGTGCATGGCGGCTGCAGACACTCCTCCACCGATACCGACCACCAACACGGTCTCACCGCGACGGAGCCGGGCACGCTCCAACATCCGAAGGGCGGTGGCCGAAACCAGTCCGAAGGATCCGGCCACTTCCCAGGGCAGCGCCTCAGGTTTGCGGATGGCGTTGATCGTGGGAATCACGATCTTCTGGGTGAAGGTGCCGGTTCGGTGCTCGCCCTGAATCTGAAAGGACTCGCAGTA
>DATDJH010000016.1:0-6056 GCA_036520635.1 Acidimicrobiia bacterium | reverse complement strand
GGGGACGGCGCGAAACGGGACGATGAGGGCTATTTCTGGCTTTTGGGGCGGGTCGACGACATCATGCTGGTCTCGGGGCACAACATCTCGACCACCGAGGTGGAGTCCGCCCTGGTCTCCCATCCGTCCGTTGCCGAGGCCGCGGTGGTTGGCCGGAAGGACGAGCTGACAGGTCAGGCAATTGCCGCCTTCGTGACTCTCCGAGGTCATGTGGTGGGTGACGAGGCCCTGATCATCGAGCTCCGGGACCATGTCGCTGTGGTCCTGGGCCCGATCGCCAAGCCAAAATCGATCGTTTTCACCGACGATCTCCCCAAGACCCGCTCAGGAAAGATCATGCGCCGGTTGCTTCAGGACATCTCCGAGCACAGGCATCTGGGCGATGTCACCACCCTCGCCAACGAGGCCGTGGTCCAGGAGATCGCCGACAAGGCCGCGGTCTCGACCGAGGACTGAGCTCTCAGTCGAAGATCACCGCGCCGAACCAGAGGGCGGCGATGATGAGGCCGGTCGCCAATTCGATCCCGATCGAGGCTGCCACTGCACCGAGTGAGGTCTTGGTGGTCGGCCACGCTTCCTTGGCGCCGACCCGAACTCGCTCGGCGAGATAGATCGTGGCCACGAACCCAATAGGGGCGCCGATCACCGGGATGACGAAGAGCCCCACGATGGCGACGCCGATCGCGATCACCAGGGTCGACGTGGGAAGGCCGACCTCCTTGAGTCGGCGTCCGGGGACCAGGTACTTGAAGATCGTGCCCCCGACTCCAATCGCCAGCACGACCACGGCCACCGCCCATCCAATCGGAGTTCCGACAGCGAAGGCCCAGACGACAACCGCGGCAACTATCAGGAGCAGCCCGGGCAGGAACGGGAGGACGATCCCGAACAGGCCGGCAAGAATCGCCAATGCCACCACGAACTCTCCAAGCGGGCTCATGTCCGGATCGTAAGGATTTGCCGGCGTTCAGCCGAGACTCGAAGCGAGTTCGTTGACCTGGGCCGAAGCCATGGTGAGAACCGGCTCACCATGGCCGAAGAGGGCGGTTTCGTAGGTGAACCCGGCCAGCTTGACCACGGAGGCATTGGCTGTCGTCATGTCCTCGGAGAATGACGGGTTGGCTCCAGTCACGCCCCCACTCCCGCCGTTGAGGGCGTCACCGGTCACGAGGACCCCCGCTGCCTCGTCGAGCACCGAAATGTGCCCGGGTGTGTGCCCCGGAGTCTTGATGATCTCCAGGCCAAAGACTTGCTCCCCGTCGCCCACCGCCGTCGGCGTGGCAAGGGTCTCCATCTCAGGGATGTCTTCGGCACCGGCATAGACCTGCGCCGCGGGCGCCAGCGCCACCACTGCGGCGAGACTCCCCTGATGGTCGGGGTGCTTGTGGGTGACGATCACGTGGCCGACCGCGTCCCATCCCAACCCGATTTCCCCGAGGGCGGCCTCGATCGCCTCCTCGCTCCCTGAGATCCCGGTGTCGACGACAGCGGCCTCCCCGCCGCGGAAGAGGATGTATGCGTTGACGAACCCGAGATTGATCCTTCTGTAGGAGGAGCCAGCGAACACGGTGCTCGACGTCGCCGACGATGGGACCGACGTCGATGGGTTGCTCGAGCCGCCCTGGATGCTGCTGCCTGATTGGCTTCCTTCCTTGGAGCAGGCTGCGATGCCGAGGACGGCGATCGCCAGCCCGGCCTTACCCATCTCCGCGATTGCCATGCGGCGGCTGAACAAGGGGCCAGCGGTCATCGAGTCGCTCCCGGATAGCTCTTCCCGTACCCAACATACCCCCAACCCCGCGGTGTAACTTCAAACCATGGACACCAAGATCACCCTGCCGGAGTCAGAGCTGCCGACGCACTGGTACAACATCGTCCCCGATCTCCCGGTGCCCCCTCCACCCGTCCTTCATCCGGGCACCCACGAGCCGGTGGGGCCCGACGATCTCGCACCTCTGTTCCCGATGGATCTGATCCTCCAGGAGGTGAGTCAGGACCGATTTGTCGAGATTCCTGAGGAAGTGCGGGAGGTCTATCGGATGTGGCGTCCGACGCCGCTTTACCGCGCCAAGAACCTGGAGAAGTCGATCGGCGGCGCCGCCCGGATCTACTACAAGTACGAAGGCGTCAGCCCGGCCGGATCCCACAAGCCCAATACCGCGGTGGCCCAGGCCTACTACAACGCCAAGGCCGGGGTGAAGAAGCTCTCCACTGAGACCGGTGCCGGCCAGTGGGGCTCGGCGCTCTCGTTTGCCTGCGCCTTGTTCGGCATCGAGCTGGAGGTCTACATGGTCCGGGCCTCCTACGACCAGAAGCCCTATCGCCGGGCGATGATCGAAGCTTGGGGTGCCAGCGTGTATCCGTCACCATCGGATCGGACCGGTGCCGGGCGCGCCATCCTCGAGGCTGACCCCGGCTCGACTGGGAGTCTTGGCATGGCGATTTCCGAGGCGGTTGAGGTGGCCGCCACCCACGACGACACCAAGTACTCGTTGGGGTCGGTCCTCAACCACGTGCTGATGCATCAGACCGTGATCGGCGAGGAAGCGCTGAAGCAGATGGCGCTGGTCAACGAAACGCCAGATGTCATCATCGGTTGTGCTGGTGGCGGCTCCAACTTCTCAGGATTGACCTTCCCCTTCATCAGGGACAAGCTGGCCGGAGCCACCAATCCGACCGTGATCGCCGTTGAGCCGGCTGCCGCCCCGTCATTGACCAGGGGCAGTTACCAGTTCGATTTCGGCGACGCGGTGGGGATGGCCCCCATCGTCAAGATGCACACCTTGGGCCATGATTTCGTGCCTGACCCGATCCACGCCGGCGGGCTTCGCTATCACGGGATGGCGCCTCTGGTGTCCTTGCTCCACGATCAAGGGGTTATCGAGGCCGTGGCGAAGCATCAAAGCGAGACCTTCACCGCTGCAGTCAGGTTCGCCCGCACCGAAGGCATCCTCCCCGCGCCGGAGTCGAGCCACGCCATCGCCGAGGCGATCACTCAGGCCGAGCGAGCCAAGGAGGCGGGTGAGGAGAAGGTGATTCTCTTCAACCTCTCGGGGCACGGTCATTTCGACATGGGCGCCTACCAGTCCCACTTCGACGGATCGATGGAGGACTACGAGTACCCGGCGGAGCGGATCGCGGCCGCGATGGAGAAGGTCCCGGTCATCGCCTAGCTGTTTCTCCCCCCAGCGAACGAAGCTGTTTCCTCCCCCAGGAGCGGAGCGACGTTGGGGGCGGTGGCCCGGAGGGCCGGAGGGGGCTACTCCAACGCGAGACCCGCAAGCTAGGGCGAGGCGAGCTCCCGACAGCCTTCCTCGCCGGGCAGAAGCTGACGGACCAGCAAGGTGTAGGGGTCGCCTTCACCTGACGGCGGGGTCCATGTCGTTGCCTGGGTCGCATCCGTGAACAGATCGATGTCGTCGCCCGGGTAGACGTTGCATTTCCAGTCGATCCCGGAGAACCCGCCCCATTCCTGAGGATCGTCGGGCAACGGCCAGGGGCGAACGTCTTCGAAGCCAGGTTCGAGCTGAGCCGTGCTCACCCCGGCCAAGACCTTGATCTCTTCGGCCACGAAGGGCTCGGTTGCTCCCGAGGACAACTCCAGCATCAAGGCGTCCAACTGGACCGCCGCCTGGGTGGCGGCATTGTTGGAGTCGGACTCGATGCCGAGGGCGTAGACCGAGTACTTGTGCGCTCCTTCGTCGTCCCAGAAGGTGATCACATAGGTGGCGGCGTCGGCGATATGAGCCGCCTGGGAGTCGTCCTTTTCGTCCGTCATTTCAGCGATTCCCATGTCCTCGAGCACGGCCATGATCCGATCGACATCAGCCTCGCTCAATTGCACCTGCTGGTAGGGAACAACCAAAGGCCCTGGATACTGCATGGTGGTGACACCGGGGACGATCAAACGGCCGTCGCTCAAAAGCTCATAGGTGGGACCGGAGCCGAGACTCCATTCCAGGGGGACGAATCCACCTTCGTATTGGATGCGGAGGACCGGGGTGACCGGGTCGTCAGGTGGATCGAGCGGGGCGACTTCGGTCCCACAGGCGACAAGAGTCAAGGTGGCTGCGGCGAGCAGTCCGATGGTTTTCCTTCCCATGGGTCTTAGATGTCCTCGGTGCACTCGGCGGTTCCCGTCAATGTCCCGTGGTCGAAAAGTGTTGGTAGTCGGTGGGCGAATCCCAGTATCCGCCCCACTTCCATCCCCGGGCGGCGAAGGCATCGACGACCGCATCCCCGTCATGGATCATTCCCGGGGCGTTCTGGCTCCTGTCTGCGTAGGCCGCACCTTCGGGTGGGAGAACGGTTGACCGGACGACGTAGGGGTTGACCAACGGGTTGACGTCGATGGCTCGACCGTAGGAGTGCTCCGACCAGGATGAGCCCCCGGTCACCGGACGGCAGTTGAAGGCACTGGTGTTGTTGGCAGCCATGCTCTGGTCGTCATTGCCGTCGTACGCATCGACCGGCTCCATGCGCTCGATGGGAAACGAGGCATCGAACAGGTCCCGCATGATCTCCACAACGTCCTCGGCCAGATCTGTGGCCACGATCAGACGGCCGGTGTGAACTTCACCGTCGAATCCCCAATGGGACACATCGACCGCGCGAAGTTCGGACACGTCGAGTGGGCATCCAGGACGCCAGGACGCCGAAAGGTCCTCCTCGGTCACGTGCGACACCCGATGAGCGAACCCAGGCGAGGTGGTTGTCGTCGAAGGTGCCGACGTGGTGGTCGTGGTGGTCGTGGTGGTCGTGGTGGCCATCGTGATCGTGGTGGAGGACACCAGGGACTGAGTTGTCGTTGTGATGGATGACGAGGTCGCCGTCGTGTTGGCGGCGCAGCCGCCGATCAGGAGCGCCACGAGCATTAGTCCCGCTGACCGGCCAGGTCCTTGCATGAATCGAGTGTCACAGGTTGGCCTAGGTTTGCTCGGAAGAAGCAAAGGAGATCTGTTGGGTGCTGTGATCGGTGAGGTCCTGGGCGAGGCGGTGGGAGTGGCGATCAGCCCGATACCGATAATCGCGGTGGTCCTCATGCTGGCTTCGGCCAGGGGCAAATCGAACTCACTCGCCTTCCTCGTCGGGTGGCTGGTGGGATTGGGTCTGGTCGGTGTCGTGGTGCTCGCAGTGGCCGACCCCGCGGGAGCGAGTACCGACTCCGGGCCCGCCACTTGGGTTGGCTGGCTGTTCCTTGTGCTTGGGGCGTTTGCAGTGCTCGCAGGAATCAGGATGTTCAACAAGCGGCCACGTGGCGACGACGAGCCACCGATGCCGAAGTGGATGGCTGCGATGGACCAGTTCACAACACTGAAGTCACTCGGAACCGGGTTCCTCCTGGCTGCCCTCAACCCCAAGAATCTGACGCTCACGCTCGCCGCATCGGCGGCTATTGCCTCGGCGGGGCTCTCCAGCAGCGATGAGTACATCACCCTGGCGTTGTTTGTGCTGGTGGGAACCTTGGGGCTGGCGATCCCGATCGGGATCTACTTCTTCGGCGGAGACAAGGCGGCCGGTACGCTCGCCGACCTCAGACACTGGCTGGCGATCAATAATGCGGCCATCATGTCGGTCCTCTTCGTGGTTATCGGGGCCAAGATCTTCGGCGGCGGCCTCGGGATTGTGATGGTTTGAAATGACAAATGAACCGCTCTCATCCTGGAACGACACCCCAACCCGGGCTGCAATCGTCGATTTCGTGGACAAGGTCACCGACCCTACGACCGACTGGTTCGTCCCAGAGGAGGACCGGGTCGTTGTGTTCGACAACGACGGGACCCTGTGGTCCGAGAAGCCGATGCCGATCCAACTCGATTTCACCATTCGCAGATTTGCGGAGATGGCAGAGGAGGACCCTTCCTTGCAGGATCAGCAGCCCTGGAAGGCCGCCCATGAAAAGGACTTTCAGTGGTTCGGGGAGGCCATGGTCAAGCACTACCACGGCGATGACGGCGACCTCAAGATGCTCATGGGAGCGATTTCGAAGGCGTTCGCCGCGCTCAGCATCGGCGACTACAGCAGCAAGGTGACCGCCTTCTTCGAGACAGCCGACC
>DATDJH010000015.1:0-2545 GCA_036520635.1 Acidimicrobiia bacterium | reverse complement strand
CCTGCCCCAGATGTCGCTCGGCCTCTGGCACAACTTCGGCGGGGATCCGATCTCCGACGATGCCCGTGAACTGCTCCTCCAGGCCTTCGATCACGGCATCACCCACTTCGACCTGGCCAACAATTACGGGCCGCCAGCAGGCTCGGCGGAGGCCAATTTCGGATCGGTTATGGCCACCGACCTGGCGCCCTACCGGGACGAGATGGTCATCTCAACCAAGGCCGGCTACTGGATGTGGGATGGCCCCTACGGGGAATGGGGCTCCCGCAAGTATTTGACTGCCAGCCTCGACCAGAGTCTGCGGCGGATGGGCCTCGACTACGTCGACATCTTCTACTCACACCGCTTCGACCCGTCGACGCCGCTCGAGGAGACGCTGGGTGCTCTGGACAGTGCGGTCCGATCCGGGAAAGCGATCTATGCCGGGATCTCTTCCTACAGCCCGGCGAAGACCCGGGAAGCGGCAGCGATCCTCCGTGACCTGGGAACTCCGTGTCTCATCCATCAGCCTTCGTATTCGATGTTCAACCGTTGGATCGAAGATGGTCTGCTCGACGTCCTCGGCGATGAGGGAATCGGCTGCATCGTCTTCTCACCGCTGGCGCAAGGCTTGCTCAGCGACAAGTACCTCAACGGGGTGCCGGAGAATTCGCGAGTGGTGACCGGGGACTCCTTTGATCAGAGGATTCTGAACGAGGACAACCTGGCCCGGGTTCGCGGCCTCCACGAGATCGCCCGGGACCGTGGTCAGACCCTGGCCCAGATGGCCGTTGCTTGGGTGCTGAGGGATCGAAGGGTGACCTCGGCACTGGTCGGGGCCCGGAACTGGTCGCAACTCGAGGGTCTGCTCGGGGCGCTGGACAACCTGAGCTTCACCGACCAGGAGTTGTCGGAGATCGATCGCTTCGCAGTTGACGGCAGTCTCAACCTGTGGGCCGCATCCAGCGAGAGCTGAGGGGGCTAGAGGAGAGATCGCCCCGTAGTCTTCCCACGTGTACTCCCATTTGGGATTCGTCGGACTCGTTCTGGTAGCTGTCGTCACCGTCAGTTGCTCCGACTCGATTCCCGAGACGACTTCAGCGCCGGCCACCCATGAGCAAATCGAGGGGATTTGGTACCTGGATGCCTTCGAGCTCGACGGTGTGGAAGAAGATGTCGAGGTTGGGGTCAACACAAGCGTTCAGCCCTGGGTTGAGGTCAGCACTTTGTTGACCGGAAGCCTCGGATGCAACGACTTTGGCTCGAACGAGGAGTCGTACTCCCTTTCAGATGGAGTACTGGTGCCTGGTGAGGTGTTCCAGACTCTCTCCTATTGCCTTGAAAATGATCTCGACGAAGGGGCCCTTATGAGGGCTGAGACCGCATTCACGAATGTCTTGCTCGAGCCGGATGGAATACAGGTGCGGACGGAAGGCAGCCAAATGATGTGGGCCGCGGCCGGCACCAAACTCATCTTCACGAAAGTCGATGCGCCTCCACCGGCTCCCACGACGGCGCCAAGCACCTCGCATGGCCGTCTCGACTGCACACCCGGCGTGGTGGCGACCGTCAAGAGCGACGACACGGGCCAGGACCCCGAGCAGCTCGTCCGGGAGGCCGACTCGACCGTGGTCAGGGTGGAAATTGAGCCTCCGTCCTGGTGGTGGGGGTATGACGAGGAAGATCAGGTGACAGCGGCCGTCGCCAAGGACGACGTCACGCCGCCCACCTGGACGATCTATACCTGTGACGCCGGGTAGGGCCCGAGGGTCAGTCGTTCACCAGCTTGAACGCCAGGTCGCGGCTGAAGTCAGGCAGAGGCACGACACAGGGGGCGTCGAACGGGCATTCGACGGTGAACTGCTCCAGCCACGTTCCAGTCCAAGTGTCGTAAGGGGTAATTGTCCAGCTCCCACCTTCGAGGCTGTCGATGGTCGCGACCACCCCGGAGCGGACCGTGTCGTCGGAACGGATCTGGTCCATCGATGCGCCTTCGAGGAAGTAGTCCTGGGCCCAGAGCAATCCACCCGTTTCTCCTGCCACCCCCCACCCCCGGACGTCGGGGTCGTTAACCATCACACCCAACGACTTCGGGTCGTATGTCACCAGCGGCACTTCCTTGACGAAGGTCGCGAACCGCGCCATGTCTTCTTGCATCGACTGGTCGAATTCTCCATAGCCAAACCCGTCGTTCCACTCGATCGGGGTCATGGCCGCTCCCGAGGCCAGGGCCGCCCAGTTGGCGTAGTGCATCATCTCGGGATAGGTCTGCTGGCTCCGCTCCCCGTACTCGCCGATCCAATTCGGCTTCTCCTCCCGGTCCCACATCAGCTTGGTCCAGGTCGCAACCTGGTTCGCAGCTCCGATCGGGTCACCCTCGAACTCGTAGAGGTGCATCTGGGGCATGTCCATCACCGCGTGGCCTTCGGGCCAGTCCACCGATCCCGACATCGTCGCCGTGGTCGGGTGCCGATAAGGGTCGTGTTCCTGGAAGTAGGCGTTGAGCCGCTCGTGCCAGGGGTTGGTCTCCTCGTACGCCTCGGTCCCGTTGATCTCGGTGATGGTT
>DATDJH010000014.1:0-3168 GCA_036520635.1 Acidimicrobiia bacterium | reverse complement strand
CAAGCGCCGGCCCGGCATGTACATCGGATCGACCGGTCCCCGAGGCCTCCACCATCTGATTTGGGAGGTCGTCGACAACTCGGTCGATGAGGCGATGGCCGGTTTCTGCACCAAGATCAATGTCACGCTGCGTGCTGACGGGGGAGTCGAAGTGGTCGACGACGGCCGGGGGATCCCGGTAGAGCACGTCGAGAAGTCGAAGAAGTCGGCTCTCACCACCGTGCTCACCACGTTGCACGCCGGCGGCAAGTTCGAGCAGGGGGCCTACACCGTCTCGGGTGGCCTGCACGGCGTTGGTGTCTCGGTGGTAAACGCTTTGTCATCACGGCTCGAAGCCGAGGTTCGCCGCGGCGGCTACACCTACACCCAGGAGTTCAAGGACGGCCAACCCAAGGCGAGGGAGCCGAAGAAGGGCCGGCCAATCAAGAAGAGCGGGACGACCATCAGGTTCTGGCCGAGCCCCGAGACCTTCCAGGAGACGACCAGCTTCGAGTACGAGACGGTCGCATCCCGGCTCCGGGAGACTGCCTTCCTCAACCGCGGGCTCCACATCACGCTCACCGATGAGAGGGAAGACCCGGAAAAGACCGAGGCCTTCCAATACAAAGGCGGCCTCGTCGACTTCGTGAAGCATCTCAATTCGAAGCGTGAGCCACTCCACCCCCACGTCATCGACATCTCTGACGCCGGCGAGGACGCCGAGCTCGAGGTGGCACTGCAATGGACCACCTCCTACACCGAGTCGGTTCTCTCCTTTGCCAACAACATCAACACTCATGAGGGTGGCACCCATGAGGAGGGCTTCCGCAAGGCTCTCACCAAGGCGATAAACGACTTCGCCCGTGCCAAGGGGCTGCTCAAGGAGAAGGACGAGAACCTGACCGGCGAGGATGTGCGCGAGGGCCTCACCGCCGTGCTCTCGGTGCGGGTGAAAGAGCCTCAGTTCGAAGGTCAGACCAAGACCAAGCTGGGCAACACCGAGATTCGCTCCTACGTGGAGCGGGCGCTCAACCGCAAGCTTCCCGAATGGCTGGAGCGTTACTCACCCGAGTCGAGGCGGATCGTCGAAAAGTGCGTAGGCGCCGCCCGGGCTCGCGAGGCAGCTCGCAAGGCGCGGGAGCTGACCCGCCGCAAGTCCGGGTTGGAGTCAGGTGGCCTCCCCGACAAGCTCGCCGATTGCTCCAGTCGCGATCCGGGAGAATCCGAGCTGTTCATCGTCGAGGGGAAATCGGCGGCCGGCCCGGCGAAATCGGCTCGCGACTCGGTGACCCAGGCCATCCTCCCCATCCGGGGGAAGATCCTCAACGTCGAAAAGGCAAGGCTGGCCAAGGCACTTCAGAACACCGAGGTCCAGGACATCATCACCGCAATGGGCACCGGGATCGGTGAGGAGTTCGACATCGACAAGGCCCGCTACCACAAGGTGGTCCTGCTTGCCGACGCCGATGTGGACGGAGCCCACATCCGAACCCTGCTCCTCACTCTCCTGTTCAGGCACATGCGCCCACTGATCGAATACGGCTACGTCTACATCGCCCAGCCCCCGCTCTACCGCGTCAAGGTGGGCTCGAAGGTCCACTATCTGAAGGACGATGTGGCGCTGACCGACTTCAAGAACGACCATCCGAAGGTGAAGCCAACCCGGTTCAAGGGGCTGGCCGAGATGAACGCCACAGAGCTTTGGGAAACCACGATGAACCCGGTGACCCGCACCCTCCTCCAGGTCGACATGGAGGACGCGGTTCTCGCCGAAGAGGTGTTCGTGACCTTGATGGGCGATGACGTCGCCTCCCGCAAGTTGTTCATCCAACAGAACGCTGGCGACGTCCGCTTCCTGGACATCTGATCATGGCCACTCGCACCCCACCTTCGGAAAACGTGCCCGAGATCGAGATCACCCAGGAGATGGAGCAGAGCTTCGTCGACTATGCGATGTCGGTCATCGTGTCCCGGGCGCTTCCCGATGTCCGTGATGGCCTGAAGCCGGTGCAGCGACGGATCATCTATTCGATGTTCGAGAACAACATCACCGCCGCCTCCGCCCATCGCAAGTGCTCGAAAGTGGTCGGTGACGTGATGGGGAACTACCACCCCCATGGCGACACCGCGATCTACGACGCCTTGGTCCGTATGGGCCAGGACTTCTCCATGCGGCATCTGCTGATCGACCCCCAGGGCAACTTCGGCAGCATCGACGACCCTCCTGGCGCCGCCCGATACACCGAATGCCGGCTCACCAAGCTCTCCAACCACCTGCTCGATGGGATCCGGGAGGACACGGTCAACTTCGAGGACAACTACTCGGGGGAGATGCAGCAACCCTCGGTGTTGCCCGCCCGATTCCCCAATCTCCTGGTCAACGGGTCGCAGGGGATCGCGGTGGGCATGGCAACGAACATCCCTCCCCACAACCTCAACGAAGTGATCGACGCCTGCATCCACGTCATCGACAACCCCGACGCCAACGCTGAGGAATTGATGCAGTTCGTCAAAGGCCCTGACTTCCCAACAGGAGGATTCCTGGTGGGCACTGCCGGTATTCGTGATGCCCTCACCACCGGGCGGGGCTCGGTGAAGCTGCGCGGTGTGTGCGACGTCCAGGAGATCCGCAAGGGCCGGACCGCGATCATCGCCACCGAGCTTCCCTATCAAGTCTCGATGGAGCGGATCATGGCCAAGATCAAGGAGTTGGTCGACTCGAGGCGGATCGAAGGGATTGCCGAGGTTCGCAACGAGACCTCCGATCGGGTGGGCACCCGACTTGTCGTCGAGCTGAAGGCCAATGCCGTGCCCCAGGTGGTGCTCAACCAGCTCTACAAGAACACCCCACTTCAGGATTCTTTCTCCTACAACATGGTGTCCCTCGTGGACGGGGTTCCTAGGACCCTGAACCTCTCTGAGATGATCGGTTACTACCTCGACCATCAGATGGAGGTGGTCGAGCGGCGCACCAGGTTCCGGCTCGAAGAGGCCCAGGCCCGGGCCCACATCCTCGAAGGGCTGATCATCGCCGTCGACAACATCGACGAGGTGATCCAGCTGATCCGTGGATCGGCTGACACCGGAGAGGCTCGATCCAATCTGATCGAACGGTTCGAGCTCTCCGAGATCCAGGCCAATGCCATCCTCGACATGCCTTTGAGGCGTCTGACCGCCCTCGAAGTCGAC
>DATDJH010000013.1:0-3547 GCA_036520635.1 Acidimicrobiia bacterium | reverse complement strand
GGCGGTCCGGCCTGCCCAGGTGGACTCGCCGGCGAGACCGAGCCGGTCAGCCAGATAGGTCCTGATCAGATCGGCGCACTCGGCGCCGTGGAAGCGACCGAGATCAATCGGATCACCGTAAATCTCAAGGACGCGAAGCGGCCCGCCACTCATGGGCACACGCTACCGGGAACCGATGACACATCGCGTGCGTCCAACCGCCAAGCCCTCCGGGGTGATACGAGAGGACGAATGATGAAGAAGCTCACATTGATCCTGGCACTTGGACTTGCGCTCGCAGCTTGCGGCGGGGACTCGGGGGAAACCTTCAGCGAGGTCTCCTCCGGTCTCGACGGTGGTGGTGGGGCCGTCCCCGAATCGATGACCACCGTTGCCGCCTCGGCCGAGTCGCCGGACGAGCTGTCGTACGACGAAGAAATGAACAGCGAGCGTCAGGTGATCCGCAATGCCAGCCTCGAATTGCAGGCCGACGACACCAGATCGGCCTTCGAAGAGATCGTCGACCTGATCGAGGGTGCCGGCGGCTTTGTCGCCAGTGCCACGGTCGAGCCGGTCGACAGCGAGACCGACCAACCAGTGGTGAGCATGGTTCTCCGGGTGCCCGCCGACGAGTTGCCGCGGGTTCTCGACGCCATCAAGGATTCGGTCGAGGTGGTGATGACCGAGTCCCAAAACGCCGAGGACGTCACCGCTCAATTCGTCGATCTCGAGGCGCGACTCCACAACTTGCAGGCCCTGGAGACCGAGTTGGTGGCCCTGCTGGCAGAAGTCCGCGAACAACCGGACGCCGATCCGGCCAAGCTCCTTACCGTGTTCAACGAGGTCTCGCGGGTCCGCGGCGAGATCGAGCAGCTGCAAGGCCAGCTCAATTACTTGAACGATGTAGTGGCTTTGGCCACCCTGTCGATCTACCTCTCCCCGACCCCGGCCGCGGTGCCGATTGTCGAAGAGACCTGGGCTCCCCTCGAGGTCGCCCGTGAGTCGTTGCGCAATCTGGTGAGTGGCCTGCAGGACATCGGGGAATGGGCCATCAACTTTGCGATCTACACCCTGCCGCTGCTACTTCTCACCCTGGGCATCCCGTTGCTTGTGCTTTATCTCCTCTACCGCTGGTGGAAGAAGCGCCGGCGGCCGGCACCCCCGGCGCCGGAGCCGATCCCACCGGTGCTTCCTGCAAACACTCAGGAGAAATGACGAACAGGGCTCCAACCGGAGCCCTGTTCTCTAACCCTTGGCAATCGCCAGGTAGTCCGTGAAGTTGATCTCGTAGTCACCGGTGTCCTGGATGACCTCGAGCTTCGCCCCCTCCTCGGCGGACGAATAGAACTCAACCACTTCAGGCTCGACGAACTCGAGAGCTGCGGCGTTGGGACTGCCGTAGTAGTTGAAGTTGGTGAGTGTTGCCCCGTTCTGGGCATCCAACAGATAGTTCATGAAGGTGAAGGCGGAACAGGGATGCTCGGCATTGGCGGGAACCACCATGTTGTCGATCCACAGGGTCGCCCCTTCCTCGGGAAGGATGAAGACGAAGTCGTCGGGGTTGGCGGCATCGCCGAACCCAACGATCATTGCGCCTGAGTACCCGTGTGCCACCGAGACCTCGCCGTTGGCAAGGGCTTCGTCGTTCTGATCCGAGTCGAAGGCGGCGATCGTTCCCTTGGCGGCAGAGATCACGTCGGCCGCCTCCTGGAGGTGAGCGAGGTCTGTGTCATTGAGCGAATATCCCAGGTATTCGAGAGCCGCCCCCATCGCCTCCCGCGGGTCGTTGAGCACCGAAACCCCGCCCGGGAAATCGGCCGTCAGTGTGGGATCGAACAGCAATGCCCAGCTGCGCGGGAAATCCTCCCCAACCAGGGACGTGTTCACCCCGATGCCGGTAGTCCCATATTGATAGGGGGCCGAATACTCGTTGCCCGGGTCATAGGGGAGCGTGGTGAACCGATCTCCAAGATTGGCCATGTTGGGCACGACGGTGCGGCCGATCGGAGCCAACAAGTTCTCTTGGATCATGATCCCCACCATGTAATCCGAAGGAACGATCAGGTCGTAGTTCACACCGGCTTGGAGCTGGGCAAGCATCGCCTCGTTGGATTCGTAGTAGGAATCAACGATGTCGATGCCGTACTCCGCCTCGAAAGCCGTGATCAGCGCGGGATCCATGTATTCGGTCCAGTTGTAGAAGTTGAGGTCGCCGTCGACCTGATCCAGGGTGCAATCGGCAGCGCCGCCACCATCACCCCCATCGATCACGGTGTCGTCGACACCACCTGTGGCGTCGTCGCCGCCACACGCAGTCACCATCAGGGCGAGCACGCCGAGCGTGACCACGAACCTCGCCATTCGTCCCATCTTGATCCTCCCTGTTCTGGGTCATCCGAGGCTAAACCGACGGATCATCCTTCGTAAGTCCTGCTACCCGACTTTCTTCACGTCAATCGGTTGACAACTCCAAGGCCAAGGCCTCGGGATCTGCCAGTTTCTGGCCGCGGGCCGTTGCCCCCCTCTGGAATCCCAGAGAGATCCCCACCAGGATCATCGAGGCCACGAGCATCACTGTGCTCACCGCGTTGATCAAGGGGGTGACCCCCACCCTTACCAGCCCAAACACATAGACCGGGAGAGTGGTCGAGCCTGGGCCCGAGACGAACGAAGTGACAACAACATCATCGAGCGAAAGGGTCAAAGCCAGTAGTGCGCCACCGGCCACTCCCGGTGCAATCAGCGGCAGGGTTACCCGTCGAAAGGTCTGCCATCTCCCGGCATAGAGATCGGCCGCGGCCTCCTCGAGCGAAGAGTCGAGCTGGGCAAGCCTGGCGCGAACCACCACGGCCACAAATGAGATGCTGAAGGCGATGTGAGCCAACGTGATGGTGAGGATGCCGGTGTTCAGTTGAATCCCGAACACGTCATCGACGATTCCGAATGCCTGGAAGAAGAAGATGAGCAACATCACGGCCATGGTGACGTCAGGGATGATGATCGGGAGGTAGGCGAGCCCGTCCAGTGTCCCCCGCCCTCGAAATCGGTATCGCTCGAGGCCGATCGCCAACAAAGTGCCGATGATCGTCGAGACGATGGTGGAGAAGAAAGCGACGATCAACGAGATCCGAAGTGCCGACATCACACTGTCGTTGCGGAACATCTCGCCGTACCAGCGCAACGAGGCCTCGGTCCAAATCGCAACGTTGTTGTTGTCGTTGAACGAGAAGACGATCAGCACCAGGATCGGGGCGTAGAAGAAGATGTAGAGGACCCAGGCGTTGACTGCCAGCAGGCGATCAACCAGCCCCTTGGGAGCCGCTCCGTTGCTCACAGTGTCTTCGCCCCCGCCCTGAAGTAGAAGATGGTTGCAAGCAGCATCACGAACATGACCCCGAATGAGAGCGCCGACCCAAATGGCCAGTTACGGGCGGCGAGGAACTGACTGACGATGTAGTCGCCAATGCCAACTGTCCTCGCCCCTCCGAGGAGGGCAGGGGTCACATAGGTCCCCAGCGACGGGATGAACACCAGGATCGATCCAGCTATCACCCCGGGCAGCGACAGT
>DATDJH010000012.1:0-2255 GCA_036520635.1 Acidimicrobiia bacterium | reverse complement strand
CAGGGCCCACCCGTGCGCACAGGTTCGACACCGGAAGACCACGCACGGCGCATGTCATTCACCAGCCCGGCGACCTCCACCGCCACGCGATTGATGTCCCCTGACGAGGGAACCGTCCGATACCTCTCGCCGGTCCGGACCGATACCGCCTCCACGTAGGCCGGGACATCGCCCTTCTCCAGTGCCCAAAGCAGCGCATAAAACAGAAGCTGGTCTTCGGGCTCGCCCAAATCTCCAGTCTTCCAATCGACCAGGCGATGACCACCCAGGTCCTCCCGATACACCGCATCGACCGAACCGATGAGCTCGACTCCCCCAACTGGCTCGCTGACAATCGACACCTCCGAGCCCTCGAAACCCTCACTCGGGAGGCGGATGAACCGCTCATAGAGGCCCCGGACCTCTTCGATCATCGAAGCGAGGATCGACGGCTTCACCTCGAGACCCGCCAGCTTGTTGTTGAGAGTCGACCCCCCGATTTCCTCCTTGCACGCCTGGGCAAACTCCTCGGACGAGATCGGTCCGGCCGTCAGATGACGGCTGAATATTCGATGGGCAAGGGTCCCGAGGAATGCCGGCCGCGAGTCGGGCCCGTAGATGCCCTGGAGCCGGGCGTTGGCCTGTCCTGGGCACTTCTTGTAAGTGACGTAGACGGTCGCCGAAACCCGAATACGGTCGCCATCGATCACGGTTGGAAAGACCACCGACACTTGAGCCCGAGGCTACCCGGGGCCAGGGACAGGACTGCGACTACGGATCAGCCCCCATTACCATCCGCCAACCATCACCAGGCCGTTTTGGGGCGGCCTTCTGAATGAATCAACACGTCTCCACACGGCTCAACATATGGGTCGCTCTCGCCCTTGGTCTGGGAGCGACCGTCATTTTCTTCCTTGGTCTCTACGGCCTCACCCGGGTCATGTCGAGAGGCGAGGTGATGGGTCGCGTCGAAGTCGCCGGGACACCGATCGGGGGCATGGACCCCGACCAGGCACTGACTGCCATGGTCGCCGTCGAGGAGATCTACGTCTCTCGCCCCGCCATCTTCAACCTGGAAGGGGAGGTTGTGAGTGTCCTTCCCCCCGAAGCCGGTCTCGAGATCGACGAGGACACCATCGTGGCCGACGCAATGATGGTGGGACGCGAGGGGAATCCGATCTCACAATTCTTCTGGTGGCTCGGCCATATTTTCTCGACTGTCGAAGTGCCGGTGTCCGGATCTGTCGATGACGCATCGGTGGACGCGATCTTTGACGACTGGGACGGCGATGTGATCGCCAGCCCGGCGAATCAGGGTGGGGTCGAACTAGTCGACGGTGAGTTGACCCCGATCTACCCCGCAATCGGCAAGGGCGTCGACCGGCCGGCCGCCTCGGCCATCGTGGAATCGTCGATGCTCGCCCGTGAGGCCCACAACCTGGCTATTCCGGTGGTCACCGTTGTTCCGTTGCTGACCGAGGCTGACGTCGATGCCGCCCTGGCCGAGGCCCAACAACTTCTGTCGGCCTCGATTGAATTGAGCGACGATGGGACCGAAGTGGTGTTCACCACGGATGAGCTTGCCCAGGCATTTCGATCCGAGACCGTTGTCGAAGGGACACCCCGAATCATCAACTCCTTCGACGCCGAAGTGGTTGACGAACTGCTGGATCCAGTCCGCGAGGACTTCGAAGACGAGCCTGTCGATGCCGAGTTCGAGATCTCAGGTGACTCGATCAGCATCGTGCCCGGTGCGAAGGGGACGAAGATCGACCCCACCGAGACCGCCATGCGGCTGTATGCGGCCGGGCTCACCAGCGGGCGCACCGGTGAGCTGCCATTGGTGGAGGGCGCTGATCCTGACGTCACCACCGAATACCTCGAGGGTCTTCACATCGAGCATCTGGTCTCACAGTTCACCACCTATCACGACTGCTGCCAGCCGAGAGTCACCAATATCCACCAAATGGCCGAGACGATCGACGGGACCATTGTGCTCTCCGGCAAGACCTTCTCACTCAACGACACGGTCGGGCAGCGGACTCTCGAAGGCGGCTATGTCGAGGCGCCCGGGATCCTCGGCGGGGTGCTCGAGGAGTCGATCGGCGGCGGGGTGAGCCAGCTCACAACGACGCTGTACAACGCTGTCTTCTGGGGCGGATATCAGGACGTCGAGCACAAGCCTCACTCCTACTACTTCACCCGCTATCCCGAGGGCATCGAAGCCACCCTCAGTTGGACGAGCCCCGACCTCAAGTTCCGCAACAACACGGACG
>DATDJH010000011.1:0-3446 GCA_036520635.1 Acidimicrobiia bacterium | reverse complement strand
CGTCGCAACTCGGATGCAATACGCTCGGCCGGTTCGATCAGTTCGGGCTTCTTGGAGAGGGGCAGGACCGCAACCTTGTACGGGGCGAGCCGCGGGTCGAGCCTCAGAACCACCCGTGTCTCGTCGTTGACCTTCTCCTCGGTGTAGGCATCGATGAGGAAGGCGAAAGTGGTCCGGGTTGCGCCGGCCGCTGGTTCGATGACGTGGGGGAAGAACCGCTCGTTGGTGTCCTGATCGAAGTAGGTGAGGTCCTCACCCGAAGCCTCGGCGTGCTGTCTGAGATCGAAGTCGGTGCGGTTGGCGATCCCCTCCAGCTCGTCCCATCCCCAGGGGAACTGGTATTCGACGTCGACCGTGCCCGATGAGTAGTGACTCAACTCGTCGGCATCGTGGGGCCGAATCCGGAGCCGCCCCTCGGTCATTCCCAAGTCGAGGTACCACTTGGTCCGCTGCTCCTGCCAGTACTGGAACCACTCGGGGCTCTCCTCGGGGCGGCAGAAGTACTCCATTTCCATCTGCTCGAACTCGCGTGTCCTGAAAACGAACTGACCAGGCGTGATCTCGTTCCGGAATGATTTGCCGATCTGGGCGATCCCGAACGGGAGCTTGAGCCGCAGGGTGCGGCGGACGTTTTCGAAGTTGATGAAGATCCCCTGTGCGGTTTCGGGCCGCAGGTAGACCAGGTTCTCCTCTGAATCCACCGGGCCCATATGAGTGCGGAACATCAGGTTGAAATTGCGGGGGTCGGTAAACGTGCCGCTCTGACCGCAGGTCGGGCAGGTGTTCGGATCCTCCAGCTTGTCGAGACGATGACGGCTGTTGCAATTCCGGCACTCGACTAGAGGATCGGTAAACACCTCTTCATGGCCGGATGCCTGCCACACCTGGCGGGCTTGAAGGATCGCTGAGTCGAGGCCCACGATGTCCGAGCGCTCCTGCACCATCGCCCGCCACCACGCCTCCTTCACATTGCGCAAAAGCTCGACGCCGAGCGGCCCGTAGTCATATGAGGAGCGCAGCCCTCCGTAGATCTCGGAGGCCTGGAACACGAAACCTCGCTTCTTGGCGAGGGCGGAGATGGTGTCGAGGGTGACTTCGGTCATGATTGAGCGGGGAACGGTGGCCTGGTCCGGGTGCTTAGTCAACCTGGGGCGTGTCGTCGGCTGCCCCGAACCGGCGATCCCGGCCCTGATAGTCGACCACCGCATCGACAAGGGCGTTGCGATCGAAGTCTGGCCAGAGGATGCCCGGGAAGTAGAACTCGGCGTAGGCGGCCTGCCACAGCAGGAAGTTGGAGAGGCGATGTTCGCCTGAGGAGCGGATGATCAGGTCCGCAGCCGGCATCTCCGGGATGTAGAAGCACGACTCCATCGCCTTCTCGTCGATGTCGTCGATCGAGAGCTCACCGGCCGCAACCCGCATTGCCAGCGTGCGGGTGGCATCGACGATCTCGCGCCTGCTCCCGTAATTGAAGGCAAACACCAGGTGAAGCTTGGTGTTGCCCGAGGTTTTCTCGGCCGCATCGGCCATGTGCTGGCGATTGCGGTCAGGGATCCTCGGATCGTCCATGTCTCCGGCAAACCGCATCCGCACCCCCTGAGCGTCGAGCTCGTCGCGCCTTCGAAGCAGTAGGTCCTCGTTGAACCACATGAGGAACTCGACCTCCTCCTCGGAGCGTGACCAGTTCTCGGTGGAAAAGGTATAGGCCGTGACCCACTCGATCCCGATCTCGAGGGCCCCCTCAACCGTGTCGAACAGCGCGGCCTCACCTGCAAGATGGCCGGCGGTGCGGGGCAAGCCTCTCGCGTTGGCCCATCGCCCGTTGCCATCCAAGATCAGCCCGACGTGTCTCGGGATTCGGTCGGGATCGACTCTCCTCAGATCCAAACTCAATCGAGCACCGCCAGAGACGCCAGCTTGCGATCGAGGTGGTACTCGACGAACCGGCGGGTGATCCCCATCGCCTCACCGGAAAGCCCTGCGTCTGTCTCCGGGAGCCCGCCGAACTCGGCCTCCGCCAGGGCAGCCAGATAGCCGGTGATGCCCTCCCGAAGGCGAACCGACCCCTCGACGCCACACCGATCACAGATCACGCCCCCGCCTCCGAATGAGAATCGATGCAGATCGTCCATCCGGCCGCAGGAGGCACAGACCAGCAGCGACGGCGCCACCCCAACCACATCGGCCAATTTCAACAAGAAGCTGGTGATCAGGTCCGGACCGTTTCGCCCTGACTCGAGGGCTCGCAACCCGCGATGCAGGAGGAGGAACAGGCGCATCGACGACTCGTCCTCCTGGGCGACGGCGTCGGCAGCCTCGACCATCGTGCCGGCGGCGATCACAGAGTCAAGATCGTTGCGAAGCCGGGGAAATGGCTCGAGAACCGCAACCTGGGTGATGGTGTCGAGGTTGCGACCCTCGTACAACACCAGGTCGACATGAGTGAACGGCTCTAGCCTCCCTCCGAATCTGCTCTTTGTCTTCCGAATCCCCTTGGCGACGGTGCGGATCTTGCCGTTGTTGGGACTGAGCAGGACCACCACCCGGTCAGCGTCACCGAAGGGGTAGGAGCGAAGAACGATGCCTTGATCGTGCCGAATTCCCATTGGGCACCCAGGGTAGGGACGACGGAGAACTGCTCGGGGGTTTACCCTCGGCTCCCATGACACTGCTCAATGACGCCGAGATCACCGAGTTTCTCGACAATCATCCCGGCTGGAGCCGTTCTGGATACCTGATCGCCCGCACCTTTGAATTTCCGGATTTCGTCGAGTCGATCGGGTTTGTAGCCGAGGTGGCGGTGTTCGCCGAGAAGGCCAACCACCACCCGGACATCGACATTCGCTGGAACAGGGTCACGCTGCGACTGTCGACCCACTCTGAGGGCGGATTGACCCCTAAAGACACGGATCTGGCCGACCTCTGCGACGCGCTGTACGCCCCCTGAGCTCAGGCTGGAGTGAATCCGAAACGGTCCAACAACTGGGGACTGCGTTGCCAGTCCTTCTCGACCGCCACATGAAGCATCAGGTTGACTCGATCGCCAAGCAAGACCTCTAGATCCTGACGGGCCTCGGTCCCGGCAAGCTTGAGCAATGAGCCGCCATGCCCGATGACAATCCCCTTCTGGCTCTTCCTCTCGACGATGACGCGAGCCGAGATGTCGATCAGGCCATCGGGGCGCTGCTCCAGGTCTTCCACCCTGACCAATAGGGAGTGGGGTAACTCGTCGTCCAACCGCTCCAGAAACTTCTCCCGGATGAGCTCCCCAATCACCATGCCCTCCGGCTGGTCGCTGGTCATTCCGGCCGGGTAGTAACGCGGCCCTTCGGGCAGACGCTGTGCGATCTCGCCAACCAGTTCATCCAGCCCGGAGCCCTCGATTGCCGAGATGGGCACATAGGAGGCGAAGTCCCAGTCCCCCGCCTTGGCGAGTTGCTCGACCA
>DATDJH010000010.1:0-17120 GCA_036520635.1 Acidimicrobiia bacterium | reverse complement strand
CGGGCCCGGCAATGGTAGCCGGGCCCGCTTTCCCTGATTGCAGGAAAGGAAGGACTTATCCGAGGTCGTCGGGCCTCTGGTCGAGGGTCACACTGAATGTTTGCTCCGCGCCATTGCGGACAACGACCAAGTCGACCGTGGTCCCGGGGCGATGGGTCTGCACCTGAGCTGCCAAGTCAGATCCACCCTGGACCTGCACCCCATCGATCGAGGTCACGAGATCGTTGACCTTGATCCCGGCCTTGTCAGCTGCGCTCCCAGGGGTGACTTCGGCGATAAGGGCTCCGGCCTGGCCGGACTCGACGTTTCCGACGCTCACTCCGAGGAAGGCGGTCTCGATGGAATCCCCGGCAACGACCTGCTCAGCGATGTCATTGGCGACCGCGATCGGCACCGCGAAACCAACCCCGTCGTTGGCACCGGAGAGGCTGAATATCGAGACGTTGATCCCAAGGACCCGTCCCTCTCGATCGACGAGCGGCCCACCGGAGTTGCCCGGGTTGATCGCGGCGTCGGTCTGGAGCACGGAGCGGGCAGTGCCACCCGAAGGGATCGACTGGTTGACGGCGGAAATGATTCCGGAGGTCACGGTGCCCTGGAGGCCCCATGGGCTTCCGACGGCGATCGCCATCTGGCCGACGACCGCATCTGAGTCGAGAGCCAGCGTGGCGGCAGGAAGGCCGGTCCGATCTACCTTGACCACGGCGACATCGGCTCCGGAGGTCCCGCCGAGGACAGTTCCCTGCATCTCTTCGCCATCGTTGAGGCGAACCGTGACCGTTTCCTCTCCGCTGACGACGTGGGCCGCGGTGAGGATCAGGCCGTCGGAGTCGTAGATGACGCCCGAGCCGACCCCACTTTCGGTCTGAATCTGGACAACTGACGGAATGATGATCGCCGCGGCATTCGCGATCGGCTCATCGGCTGGGATTGCCACCGCAGGGTTGTCACCTGATGGCGATGCGCTCTGGTCGGTGCCGGCTACCACGTTGGTGTCCGTGGAGTCGGTCACGACCAAGTAAGTGATCCCAGACGAGGCCACCACCAGAAGGACCGCGCTGAGCAGGCTGGCCCAAAAGCGACGCTGCGACGGCTTGGCGGGGATAACAGGTGGAGTGGCAGGAATTACGGGCGGTGTCACCGATGCCGTCTCGAGTACCGGGTCGACGACCTCGGCCGGGTCGGTGATTTCCTGAGTCGTTTCTTGATCAAGCATTGCTGTGCGGGGACCTCCTGGGAGGTCACGCTATTGGGAGCCCCCTAAACGACCGGTAAATGGGCTCTAAACCTCGGTTAAAGGTGAGGCGTCGGGATGTGGGTTGGTGGCTGATGCCACGGGGAGCCAGACGATCATCGTGGTGCCGGCCCGCCCCGAAGCCGGATAGGAGGCGAGCTCACCTCCATGGGCCTCTGCAATCTGGGTGACAATCGACAGGCCGAGCCCGGTGCGACCGGATTCAGGGCTTTCGGGCAAGCCTGGGCCCTGGTCCTCGACGCCCATCCATGCCCAATCCGAAACGACCCCGGCGCCAACGCGAATGGCATCTCCCGGCTTGGACACCCCAAGTGCGTTGTCGAGCAAATTCGAAAACGCACGGTCGAGAGGGACCTCGACACCCTCGATCACCGCCGGAGTAACTGCCAAGTCGATCGAGACGCCGACCTCGCCCGCGACGTTCTCGTATTCCGTGGCCTTGGCAGTGACCAGTTGGGCCAGGTCAATGGTGACCGCCTGGGCACGCCCGGTCTGGAGACGAGCGGTCGCCAAAAGGCCTTCGATCATCGCCGACATCTTCTCCACGTTCCTCCGGACGACGCCACCGACTTCCTTCCAGTCATCGATGCTGGCGTCCTCGTCATCGGCGACCACCTCGACGTTGGCGCGGATAACCGCCAACGGAGTGCGCAGGTCGTGGCTGGTGTCGGCCAGAAACTTCCGTTGACTCGAGAACGCCCGATCGAGCCTCTCCAGCATGCTGTCGAAGGTGGCTGCGAGACGGGTCAACTCGTCGTCGGGGCCTTGGAGGCCGATGCGACGACTCAAGTCCGTGGCCTGAATGTCAGAGGCGACCTCGGTGATCTCCTGGACCGGCCTGAGCACCCTTCCCGACATGATCCACCCCACGATCAGGCTCAACAGGAACAGAACGATCAGGGAGAGAATGGTGTAACGGGCGAGTTGATTGAGAACCAGCTCGTTGAACAGGGATTCGAGCGTGCGCAACTCCCAGGCCTCGAGCCTTGGCATCACGTCAACCTGCACCCCATTGACCACGACCGGCTCACCGCGCACCACGTATTGGGTGATGGTTTGAGCATGGAGCATCTTGCGAAGGGCGAGATAGACCAGCCCCAGCAAGGCACCACCAAGCCCGAAAACGACCGCGGAGTACTGGACCGAAAGCCGGAATCGAATTGATCGCCAGATAGTCATGATTCCTCGAGCCGATACCCGCGCCCGGGAACCGTGGTAATCGGTTGCGATGGTCCGAGCTTCTTTCGAAGGTTGCTCAAGGTGACCCGGACCACATTGGTCATCGGATCGGCCATCTCGTCCCAGACATGCTCGAGGAGGTGCTCCTGACTCATGACTGAGCCGGGATGCGCCATGAAGTAGTGGAGTAGGGAGAATTCCTTGGCTGTGAGTTCCAAGGGCCGCCCGTCACGGGTTGCCTCGAACCTCGCCGGATCGAGTCGCAAACCGCCTACTTCGATCACTGGATCGACCGTGTCGTCACGGCGCAACAATGCACGCACCCGTGCCGAGAGCTCCGCAAAGGCAAAAGGTTTAACCAGATAATCGTCGGCGCCTGAGTCCAAACCCGCCACCCGGTCCTCGACGGCGTCCCTGGCCGTGAGCATCAGGATTCGGGGGCGATCAGCCTCGAATGTGGGCACTTCGCCCGAAACCAACGCTGAGCAGAGCGCCAGACCGGAGCCATCTGGAAGATTCCAGTCAAGGCAGATCAAGTCGTAACCGGACGTGCGGACCTTGAAGTCGGCGTCGCCTGCGGTGAGCGCGACATCGACGGCGTGACCGTCGCGGCGCAGACCCCTTGCGATCGCGTTCGCCAGATCTGGTTCATCCTCGACTACTAGTAGGCGCACTTCCCAATGAAACTATGCCGTGCCGGATAAGGATCGGATAAACACCCACGCTGGCCCCAACGCAGAACAGGCCCAACGGCCCTACGGATTTTGCAACCAAATGCCGATTCACTTGGTCGAAGTCATTAAGAGAGCACGAGAGATGGTTGTCACATTCATCACACAGGATCAGAGCGGGTTCCACACATACACGGGCCATGTCGTGTGCCGAGGCCCATCGACAATCGTGCTTTTGTTGACCGAGCCGTTCAGTCTTGCCGGACGCTCCGTGCAGTTCCCGATGACCGCGGTCTTGGAAGAAAAAGTCATCTCGATCTGACACGCGAAACACTCATCGACCGGTGAGCTAACGCTGTCTAGTCTGATCTCATGTTCCTGGAAGCATCCACGTGGGAGGCGCTCGCAATCATCGGGGCAGTTGGCGGGGTTGCCGGGCTGATCGGCGGCTTCATAGCCAGCGCCGACAACCTGTTCGGAGCCGTGTTGATGGGGGTCATCGGCGGAATCTCCTTTTCCACCGTGATGCGCATGGGCGGGGCCCCGGGCATCTATACGGTTGGCGACGATTTCTCCGTGGTGTGGGGGGCCGTCGGCGGCCTCATCCTCGGCTACGTCGTCGGCCGCAGCAACACCTAGCCGTCGGCGGCCACCGTTTAACCGACTGCACCCGCCTCCGCCATGTTGAGTTCGATGAGGCGGTTCATTTCGACCGCATACTCCATCGGCAGCTCCTTGACGATGGGCTCGATGAAGCCGGCAACGATCATCGATGTGGCTTGATCCTCGGTGAGGCCCCGGCTCATCAAATAGAACAGTTGCTCCTCACCCACCTTGGACACGGTGGCTTCGTGCCCGATCTCGGCGTCGTTCTCTTCGATCTCCATATATGGATAGGTGTCTGAGCGGCTGTTCTCGTCGAGAATCAGGGCGTCGCATCGAACGAAGCTCTTTGCATTCTCGGCACCGGGCTCGACCCGGACCAGTCCCCGATAACCAGACCGGCCCCCACCCTTGGCGATCGACTTGGAAACGATCGTGGAGGTGGTGTCGGGTGCGACATGGACCATCTTGGCTCCGGCGTCCTGGTGCTGGCCCTCTCCAGCGAATGCAATGGAGAGCACTTCACCGTGGGCCCCGGGCTCCATCAGCCAGACAGCGGGGTACTTCATGGTGAGGCGGCTTCCGAGGTTCCCGTCAACCCACTCCATCGTGGCGTTGCGGTAGGCGACTGCGCGCTTGGTCACCAGGTTGAAGACGTTGTTCGACCAGTTCTGGATGGTCGTGTACCGGCAGCGGGCGCCCTCCTTGACGATGATCTCGACCACCGCGGCGTGAAGGGAATCGGTGGTGTAGACCGGCGCCGAGCATCCCTCGACGTAGTGCACATACGCGCCCTCGTCCACGATGATCAGTGTCCGCTCGAACTGGCCCATGTTCTCGGAGTTGATTCGGAAGTAGGCCTGTAGCGGCTGGTCGACGTGAACCCCCGGCGGAACATATATGAACGACCCACCAGACCACACCGCCGAGTTCAGGGCGGCGAATTTGTTGTCGTTGGGTGGGATGATCGTGCCGAAGTACTTCTTGACGATGTCGGGGTACTCGCGGAGGGCGGTGTCCATGTCGGTAAACAGGACGCCGAGTTTCTCCAAGTCCTCCCGGTTGCGGTGGTACACCACTTCGGATTCGTACTGAGCGGTGACACCGGCCAGGTACTTGCGCTCCGCCTGCGGGATCCCAAGCTTTTCGTAGGTGGCCTTGATCCCCTCGGGGACCATGTCCCAGTCCTTCTGCTGCTCGCCAGCCGGCTTGATGTAGTAGTAGATGTCGTCGAAATCGATGGTGTTGAGCAGGCCGCCCCCACCCCATTGCGGCATCGGCTTCTTCAGGAAGCGGTCATAAGCCTTGAGCCGGAACGCGAGCATCCACTCCGGCTCTCCTTTGAGAGCGGAGATTTCGCGGATCACGCCTTCATCGAGTCCCTTGCGCGGCGTGAATGCGTACTCGACATCGTCGTGCCAGCCGAGGCGGTACGAACCCAGATCGAGGTCGACAGTTGCCATTTCGGTAATCACCAATTCCTGTGGGCTGAATTAATTTCCACTATCCCGGTAGTGCGATTGTACCGGAAGCATGGGGCTGGATGAAAGCCCATGCCAGCCACTGACATAATCAACATCAGCGGTCCGGGGCTTTGTTCCGGATCCATTAGGTTCGGCCCATGCCTGTGATCGTCATCGGCGCCGACACCGGTGCCGGGCTCGCCATAAGCACCGAGCTTGCCAATCCGGGCCGTGAAGTTCGGGCCTTCGTCTCGGATCCGGTGATTGCTGGAGATCTGAAGCGCATGGGAGTCAAAGTTGCGTTGGGTGACGTCTCCGACGACAGCCATATCGAGGCCGCCGCAATGCACTGCTTCACCGCCATTCTCGTTACCGAGGCGGCCCGGGACGATCGTGAGCGATCCTTTGCAAAGAGCGAAGCCGACGTCCTCGAGGCCTGGGCACGCGCAGTCAGCAATGCGAAGGTCAATCGGGTGATTTGGGTCTACGACGGCGCCGCGCCCGAAGTCGAAGTGTCGGAGGTCGCGACAGTCTCCTCCTCAGACCCAAACCTGGCGCGCCGGGTTGCGGAGCTCGATGACGCCCGCGTGATCTAACTGATCAGACTCAGAAAACTCGATAAACGTCCAGAGGATGCCCGAGATCCCAGACGTCCGCCCGATATCGGCTCTGATCCCGGGCCCAAGCCAGCTTCAAAAATGGATAGGGGTCGATGGGAATGCCGTCGACAGCAAGCTCGAAATGGGTATGGGAGCCAGTCCACTCCGCGTTGCCGGAGTCGCCAACCCATGCGATCAGCTGCCCGGCCTCTACCCATGCCCCGATGACGATCCCGGGAGCCAGCGTGGACGACCAGTCAGCGTCGCCGTCGTCAGTGCCCGGCGTGTCGTTGTTGAGGTGCACATACTTAGTGGTCCACCCGGCGACATGAGTGAGCTCCAGATAGCGCCCGGCAAGCGAAGAAGTCTCGATCCTCGACACGTAGCCGTCGGCCGCCGCGTACACCTGCGTCATCTTGGGAGCCATCAGATCCACGCCGTGATGACGGCGCCCCCCTGACCGTCGGGCGCCAAATGTCGAGGAGAAGCTGGTCGGCTGAGTCTCTTGAGGAAACCTGATCTGAAATGGCGGGCCTTCGGCCGCGGCAGCCGAGGACGGGGGAACGAGAGCAGTCACCGCGATGATCGCGATCATGAAGCCTCCCGCGAGGCGCGGCAAAGCATGTTGCAGCGAAAACAGAATGACCTCCGTAGATAGGGGAAGAGTCGGGACGTACGTGTTGTCCCGTGCGAGGTCGGCAGGCTACGAAGGTGCTCGCGCTATGCAAACACCGATTCGCGTCATCAAGCGGGCTCGCCGGCCTCGACCCGAGCCCGAACCGCGAAGCGGAGCCGTGACACCGGCTCGTCGTCGACAGAGATGACGAAGGAGTAGGAGCCCTCTTTTCGGAACAACAGGTTGTTGAAGGTGAAGGAGCGGATCAAGCCGAAGTCAGTGGTTGCGGATGGCTGGCTGTGACCGGGAAGAGTGACTACGTGGGCGAGTGGTTGGGGCAGCATCGCGGCGCCATCCGCGTCTTGAAGCTCAACGGACACCTTCAACGAGTCCTCGCCCCAGGAAGATGGGACGCGGAGCCGAAGACCGATCGCCAGGCTGGGATGACGGGCTGGAAACGAGCGGACCCAAAGGGTGTCCCAGCCGCCACCCAGCACGAATAGCTTGCCTCGGACTGCCTGGACCGCGTCCGCGAGGAGCGCAACGTCCACAGTCGGGCCTAGCGAATCGGGGGCTAGATCCACGAGCTGAGACTAGACCCGGGTTCCGCTGACCCAATCAGCTCTTCTATCGTTCCGGGTCAGGAGGATCGATGACAGACAAAACTCAGATCGCCCCGGCCACCGGCAAGCTTGGCGTCCTCACCCCCGGGATGGGCGCGGTCTCCACCACATTCATCGCAGGCGTGCTGGCGGCGCGCAAGGGCGATGCGACACCATTCGGATCGCTGACCCAGATGTCCCACATACGGCTTGGCAAGCGAACCGAGCAACGCAACCCGCTGATCAAGGATTTCGTCCCACTGGCCGGCCTCGATGACCTCGAATTCGGGGGATGGGATCCCTACTCCGACGACGCCTACACCTCAGCCATGAAGGCAGGCGTCCTCGACCCCCGTCACATCGAGGGAATTGGAGATGAGCTGCGCTCCGTCAAGCCCTACTCGGCCGTGTTCTCGGAGAACTGGGTCAAGAACCTCGACGGAGTGGACCAGATCAAGGAAGGGGCCAACTACATGGACCTCGCCGAGAGGCTCATGGAGGACATCGACCGGTTCCGCTCCGAGAAGATGGTGGAACGCCTGGTGATGGTTTGGTGCGGCTCGACCGAGGCCTACCGCGACCTGTCCGAGGCCCATCTCGACCTCGACTCCTTCGTCAAAGGCCTCAAAGAGAGCGACCCCACCATTTCCCCATCGCAGATTTACGCCTATGCGGCGTTGAAGATGGGCGTTCCATTCGCCAACGGCGCTCCCAACCTCACCTTGGACGTTCCGGCGATGGTCCAGCTCGCAACAGAAGAAGGTCTCCCGATCGCGGGCAAGGACTTCAAAACCGGACAGACCCTCATGAAGACCATCGTGGCTCCTGGGCTCAAGGCTCGGATGTTGGGAATCAGGGGATGGTTCTCGACCAACATCCTCGGGAATCGCGACGGGGAGGTCCTCGACGACCCGGAGAGCTTCCGATCCAAGGAGGTTTCCAAGCTCGGCGTCCTCGAGCAGATCCTGCAGCCCGAGGTCTATCCCGAGCTCTACGGCGACCTCTATCACAAGGTGCGGATCAACTACTACCCGCCCAAGGGCGACGACAAGGAGGGTTGGGACAGCATCGACATCTTCGGATGGCTCGGCTATCCGATGCAGATCAAGATCGACTTCTTGTGCAAGGACTCGATTCTGGCCGCCCCGATCGTCCTCGATCTAGCCCTCTTCATGGATCTTGCGGCACGAGCCGACCGCAGTGGTGTCCAGGAGTGGCTGTCGTTCTACTTCAAGAGCCCTCAGCATGGCCAGGGGCTATATCCCGAGAACGATCTATTCATCCAGCACACCAAGTTGAAGAACAACCTGCGCCACATGATGGGTGAAGATCTGATCACCCACCTCGGCACCGAGTACTACGACGACGAGATGTGACCGGCGAGGGGATCACCGTCGGTGGGTGGCTGATCCCCGAGTCCGAGCTCGAGGAGCGTTTCGACACCTCGGGAGGTCCCGGTGGTCAGCACGCCAACCGCAATGAGACTGCTGTCACTCTGCGGTTCAGCATCGCCGATTCGTCACTCCCACCCGACCTGCAAGAGAGGCTGATCAGGCGCCTCGGGTCATGGGTCGAAGTGAATGCGGCTGATACCAGGTCTCAATGGCGCAACCGCGAAGTCGCCCGGGAAAGGCTCATCGCCAAGCTCGAAGACGCTCTCGTTGTGCCCAAGCCTCGCAAGAAGACCAAGCCGTCGAAAGCCGCCAAGGAAAGGCGTTTGGAGACCAAGAAGGCGCGGAGCGACGTCAAGAAGAAGCGACGTCCGCCCGAGGTCGACTGATCTCGACGCTCATTCAAACGAAGATGATCTGGGCGCCCTCGGAGATCTCGATGAAGTCAGCCGCGCTGATGATCCCCTCGACCCGCTCGTAGAGATCCTCTTCCTTGATGTGCATCATGTCGGCAGACATCCGGCATGCCCATAGATGGCCGCCGGCGTCGGTGATCATCTCCAGGAACTCGGGAACGCCCGGGACGTCGATCCCCTCCATCTGCTTCTTCATCATGTGGGTGGCGAACGAGGTCATCCCCGGGAGCCCCATGAGCATCGGCGACATGTGAGTCGCCGGGTTCCCCACCGGAGAGAACTTGAGATGGGCCATCGTCTCCTTGTTGATCATGTCGAAGCCCCAAAAGGTGAAGAAGACATGGGTCTCGATTCCTTCACCCAGGGCCGCATTTGCCAGCACAAGGCCGGGATATGCCATGTCGAGTGAGCCTTTGGAGCAAATGATTGCCAGCTTCCGGTCGGTCGACTCGTCGTCGAACACCGGTACCGGTGCTTCCAGTGTCATGGTCATGGTGTCTCCTTCAGACGCATCCGACCGGCTTGGGGAGCCCGGCCACGTAGGCCAGCTTCTTTGCCGGCTTCTTGGGGAACAGTTCGAACATTTCCTTGGTGGGAACGCCTCCGGCCGTCGCCATGCGCCGGAGCGTCGGTGCCTCGCCGCTTGCGGCGAAGTCCGACCGGGCGAAGCGGATTGCTGCCCAATGGCGCTCGGTCAGCTCCAGACTGATGTTGGAGGCAAGGGTCTCGGCCAGACCCTCATCCCACTCACTCGACTCGGTGAGAAACCCTTCGGCATCGACGTGGAGCTCACGTCCCCGCATGGTTGCAACCGTCATATGGTCACGTCCTCTCTTGGTGGTTGGGCGGTAGGTATCTCCTTGCCGGCCATCGACATCGCGTTGGGGACCGGAAGTCGCCGACCCGGAAGCAGCAGGTGCCAATAGATGGGCCTGAAGGCGAGCTTGCCAAGGTGGTTGATCCTCGTTTCCTTGAGAAGGCTGAGAGGCCCGACGCCTGGAACGGGATAGGTGCCAGGCAATGGCTCGGTCTCATAGTTGAAGTCGATGAGCAATGCCTTGCCCGAGCCCGACTCGACGAAGCAATTGGCGTGCCCATCGAACGACCGCTCCATCGGGCGACCGGCGATGTGATCAATGAAGTTCTCGACGAACACGTCGACCGCAAAATGAGCGACCGACCCTGCCTTGGAGATGGGCAAGGCCGCGGCATCGCCTATGGCGAATACGTTGTCGCAGCCGTCCGCAAGGAATGTGTGCGGATCGACCCTGACATGGTTCAGCTCGTCGCCCAGGCCCGATCCGGCAACGAAGTCCGCCCCCATGTTGACCGGAACCGTGACCAGAAGATCGAAGGGGATGACCCGCTCGTCGTACGAGACGAGAGCATGGTCGTCGATCCGCTCCACGTAGAAGTCCGGTTCCACATGGATGTCCCGGGCAGCAAGCATGTCGCCAAGCTGTGCTGAGGCGATTGGCCTGGTGAAGGCACCGGACAGCGGGGTGGCGAAGGTCATCTCGACCCGATCTCGAATCCCGATCTGTCTGAAGTAGTCGTCGGCCAAGAAGGCGAATTCCAGTGGCGCGACCGGGCACTTGATTGGCAACTCCGTGATGTGGACCACAAATCGTCCACCGTCCCAAAGCGCCAACTTCCAGCGCAGAGCCTCAGCCCCGGCCATCGTGTAGAACTCGTGCACAGTGTCCCCGAGCTCGGGACCATCCATTCCAGGTGTCATCTCCGGTCGGGGGTGGGTTCCGGTCGCAATTACCAGCTGGTCGTAATCGAGGTTTCGACCACCGGCCAGATGAACCCGGTTGGATTCGACATCGACCCGCTCCACTGGCTCAGTGACCAGTTCGACTCCGTCGGGGAGGAGTGCTCGGGTGGGCTTGCGGAGGTCATCCGACTCGTAGCGACCGAAGGGGACGAACAACAGACCCGGTTGATAGAGATGAGAGACAGCGGGCTCGACCACGGTGATCTCCCACTCTTCTTTCGGGAGTTGCGGCCGGAGTTTGTTCACGATCATGGTGCCGGCCGTGCCGGCGCCGAGAACAACAAGCCTCTTCAACGGCTCAACCTTTTCATAACCCAAACGCTACGAACAGCCCGACGAGGCATCTAGGGCCGAAGGACACCGCGCCTGGCAATTTGGACCGTATTGCCGTGGCGATCCGGGCATCAATCGTCGTTTCTCTGGTGCCGACTAAGAGCCATTGGACATTGTGACCTTGGGCACTGGCGCCAACTCGCCCGGTAACGGACGATTGAGCCATGAGAACTGGAAATCGTGTCGCCCTGGTCGCGGCGCTCGCCCTTGCGGTCGCCTCTTGCGGGAGCGACGGGAGCACAACAACAATCGACAGGACAACCAGCACGGTGCCGGAAACCACCATCAGCCTCACCGCACCTGCGACCACCACAACGATCAGCTCGACCAGCACATCGGCGGCCACCGCCGGAAGGACGGTCTACTTCTTGTTGGATGAGGTCGGTGGGAGCTCTGGTGTTGGCCCGTTCCTGGTCCCGGTCTATCGCGAGGGGCCTGAGTCGGACGACGCGGCTTCGGATGCTGTAGAGCTCTTGCTGGCAGGACCGACCGCAGGTGAAATGGCTGGGACCCCGGCGATGCATACTGCCATCCCCGAGGGAACCTCACTGCTCGGGCTGAGTGTCGATGACGGTGTCGCCACTGTTGACCTCAGTGCCGAGTTCGATGACGGCGGTGGCAGTGCGGGCATGTTCGCACGCCTTGCTCAGGTCGTGTTCACCGTGACGCGCGCCACGGGGGTCGATGAGGTGACTTTCGAACTGGCGAGCGAGCCAGTCGCCGTGTTCTCCTCGGAAGGAATCGAGCTCAGTCGCCCCCAGATCAGAAGCGACTACTACGACTGGCTGCCGGCCATCTTCGTCGACATGCCGGCGTGGGGTGAGCCGGTAACAAGTCCAATCGAGGTCCAGGGGTTGAGCAACGTGTTCGAGGCCGTTTCTCAGATCATGCTCACGGATGACGATGGGCTGCCCCTGTTTGAGAATGCCGTCATGGCCAGCTGTGGCACCGGATGCTGGGGCGATTGGGAAGCTTCAATCCCCTACGAAGTGGATCGTCACCAGGTCGGTGCGCTGATCGTCTGGGAGTACTCGGCCAAAGACGGAAGTCGAGTCAACATTCGCGAGTATCCCCTCCTGCTGCGGTGACGATCACCTGACGATCAACACATCGCAGTCGGCCAGATGAACGGCACGATGGCTGGTGCTCCCCAGGATCAACGCACCCCACTCGCCACGGCCACGAGTGCCGACCACCAATAGTGAAGCGCCAATGTCGTTGGCATACGACACAAGCGCCTCCGCCGGGTACCCCTCGAGATCGACACGGAGCAATTCGACTCTCGACTCGGAGAGTTGGCCTTCGAGCGGGCCCCACACCGCGCTGTGGTGGCCTTCAGCCATGGCCACATAGTCGACTGGTATCTCGACGTAGGTGAATGGCAACTGATAGACATTGACGACGTGAAGCTCCGCTTCCCGCCAGGCCGCCTCATCAATTGCCCTCCCCAGTACCTCCTTCGCCATCGACGACTCGTCGACTCCGACAACAACAATCACGGGATCTCCTTGGTTCGATCAAGGGTGACATGGGCCGTCGGCCTTCGCCTACGGCCGGAAGTCCCCGTCCACCCGCCGTACTGCCCACATCGGAGGTTCGGTTTCAGGCCACAGCGAGGCGAAGAAGCCATCGCGGTGGGAAACCCTCGTCACGGCGTCGACCGGTTCCGGTCTCTTCGCAGCTTCCGCATCAGCGCCACGCCCAGAATTGGGCCCGCCACCAGAATGGCGGTGGTGACGATGCCCACCAGCGGGTTCTCCCGATAGACCTCGGCCAGGCTCACGTCATAGCCAATCCCGACGGTGATGATGAGGTTCACAGCGACAATCGCGCCGACTACTGCACCACCGAAAAGGCCCAGCCCCCAGTCAATGACTCGGTCACGCTTGGTTTTCTTGGCAAGAGCCCCGAGTCTGATTTTCTCGGCCTCCATCTCCCCCAGATCCACCTCCTGAGGCGATTCCTCCAACTCCGCAATGCGCTCTTCGTCGCTTCGTGCCATACCCCGAGCATGCATGCCTTCTCTCACTCTCGGCAGAGCCGGAAGTCCCGATCCCGCAGCCTCGATCGGCCAACCCGGACACGGTGCTCTAGGGTCCGGTCGATGACAATGACACCCGAGCGTTGGGATCTTCTCGACGACTATTCCCGTGAGGTCTTTGGCTCCGAAGACGATCACCTGTCCGGGCTGATGCACGAGGCAGTGGCGGCCGGCCTGCCAGACATCGCGGTGACTGCCGATGTGGGACGACTGCTCAGAATCCTTACCTCCATGACCAGGGGTCTGCTCGCGGTAGAAGTCGGCACCCTGGCCGGCTACTCGGGGATTTGGATCGCCCGCGGTCTCCGGCCCAATGGGAAGCTGATCACGATCGAGCTGGATCCGAAGCACGCCGCCTTCGCCCGGGAACAGTTCGCACGAGCGGGGGTGGCTGACCAGGTCGAGATCCGACTCGGAAAGGGGATCGAGGTGCTCACCGATCTGGCGGCGGAGATAGAACCCGGGTCCGTGGACGTCTTGTTCATCGACGCCGTGAAAACGGAGTACTCCGAGTATTTCCAGGCTGCCCGACCATTGATCGCGGTCGGGGGTCTCGTTCTGGCGGACAACGTCCTCGGTACCAGCGAAGGCTGGGTGGATCAGGGATACGGAACCGACGATTTCAACCGGCTGATCGCCGCCGACCCCGATTTCGAAGCGGTCGCGGTCCCATTGCGTCAGGGTGTGATGATCGCCCGCCGTTTCAGCTGAGCATTCGAGCCGCCTGGCTGCGATCGGGTTTGCCCATGTCAGTAGTCGGCAGAGCATCTACCCGATGCCAGCGCTTCGGGATCAGGGGGCCGGACAACCGCTCTCTGAGCCGGACTTCGACGTCTTCAGGCACCAAACTCCCCACGTAGACACAGGCGACTTCCATCCCCCATTCCGGACTGGGCATCCCGAACACCAGCGCCGACTCGACTCCTGCGATCTCATCCAGGGCAGCCTCGATCACCCCGGGATCAATGTTCACCCCGCCGCTGACGATGACATCGTCTGCCCGGCCGAGGACCCGCAGCGCCCCGTCGGTATCCAACGCTCCCAGATCGCCGGTTAGGAACCATCCAGCCGACAGACGGTCGGGCTCACCGACATACCCCGGAGAGACCATCCGCCCCCGCACCGCGATCCGTTGATCGGGCTCGATCCGCACTTCAACGCCAGGCAAGGGATGCACCTTCTTCTCGATGGCTGAGCCCGGTCGCAGGGTTGCGACCTGGCCACAGGTCTCGGTCATCCCGTAGCTGGGAAGGACGGGCAGTCCTGCCGCGACGGCCCGCTCCAACAATCCGTCCGGGATCGGGCCACCCCCAACCAGTACCGCTCGCACCCCGCGGTAGGGGCCGGGGTCGATGTCGAGCATTCGATGGAGCATCGTGGGGACGAGAGAGGCAATGGTCACCCCGCTTCGTAGGCCCCCAGCGAACTCAGCGGCATCGAACTTCGCAGGCATTCGCACCGTTCCGCCTGTGCGAGCCGAGCGAAGGACGATGGCAATGCCTCCCACTCGATGCATCCCCATCCCAAGCAGCCAAACGTCGTCAGGACTGTTCCCCAGATGCACCTGAGATGCGACCACGGCCGCCTCCCAATTGTCACGGGTTAGCCGGACCCCCTTCGACCTTCCAGTCGAACCCGAGGTGAAGACCACCGTGGCCGCACCCCCGGGATCGAGGTCCCCCGGAGCATCGGCGTCAGGACCGACGATGACTGCACTGCCAAGAGACATCACGGCCAGGATGTCCACAACTGAACCGGCCGTGAGGCGAGGACGCAGAACTTCTGTGCCGGCTACCGGTCGGTTGTGAAGTGACTCGAGAACATCGCCGTAGGTATGAGAGCCAAACGGCGTCTCCAAAAACACCCGTTTCGGGTCGTGACGGGCGAGCCAATCGATCACATGACGATTGTGCCTCTTATCCTGCGAGTCCGTGGTTTCCGATATCTTCGATTCAGCCGACTGGGACTCAGTGCCCGGGTTCGACCTCGCCGATATCACCTATCACCGGGCCAAGGGCGCCGGGGTGGTTCGCATTGCCTTCGACCGGCCCGAAGTCCGAAATGCCTTTCGCCCCCAGACCGTCGACGAGCTCTTCGCCACGCTCGACCACGCTCGTCAGACCACCGATGTCGGCTGCGTCCTGCTCACCGGAAACGGGCCATCACCAAAAGACGGCGTTTGGGCGTTCTCGTCTGGTGGGGACCAAAGAATCCGCGGCGCCGACGGCTACAAGTACGCGGATGGGGAGGAGAAGGAGAGCGTGGACCCGGCGCGGGTCGGCCGCCTCCACATCCTCGAGGTGCAGCGACTGATCCGTTTCATGCCAAAGGTTGTCATCGCTGTGGTGCCTGGTTGGGCTGTGGGTGGCGGTCACAGCCTTCACGTCGTGTGCGACCTCACGATCGCGTCCGAGGAACATGCGCTTTTCAAGCAGACCGATGCCGACGTTGCCTCGTATGACGCCGGCTATGGCTCGGCTTACCTGGCGCGGCAGGTAGGACAGAAACGGGCTCGTGAAGTGTTCTTCCTGGGAAGGACCTATACCGCGCAGGAGGCGTTTGAGATGGGGATGGTCAACGCGGTGATCCCCCACGCCGACCTGGAAAGGGTGGCCCTGGAGTGGGGAGTCGAGATCACTCACAAGAGCCCTACGTCGCAGCGGATGCTCAAGTTTGCGTTCAACCTCATCGATGACGGGTTGGTCGGTCAACAGATATTCGCCGGGGAAGCCACCCGCCTCGGATACATGACCGAGGAGGCTCGCGAGGGCCGCGATGCCTTCCTCGAAAAGCGCGATCCGGACTTTGGCCGCTATCCCTGGCACTTCTGATCCCTTGACTCGTTTCCAGGCCTGGAAGGCCGCAGCGCGGGTGCACACGTTGCCCGCAGCGGTGGTGCCGGTTCTGGTTGGAGGTGGCCTCGCTCTTGGGGAGGGAGTGTTTCGTGCCGACGCGTTCAGCCTGACATTGATCGCTGCGCTCTCGATTCAGGTCGCGGCGAACTTCGCCAACGACGCCTCCGACGCCGTCAGGGGAGCTGATACGGCTGCCCGGCTCGGCCCGCCGAGGATGGTGGCGCTGGGAATGTTGACCCCGCGTCAGATGTGGACTGGCGTGGCGCTGGCCGTGCTGATCGCGGCATGCGCCGGGATCGGGCTGGCTGTGATCGCGGGGCCGCTGATCCTCGCCATCGGAGCGATCTCGATCATCGCCATGCTCGGATACGTCGGGGGGCCTTTCCCATACGGCTACCACGGCCTTGGCGAGGTGTTTGTTTTCATCTTCTTCGGGTTGGTGGCGACGGTAGGCAGTCGATACGTCCATGACATGACCGCTCCCACGTCGGCATGGCTGCTGGCGATCCCGATCGGAATGCTGGTCACCGCTCTGCTGGTAGCCAACAACTACCGGGATCTCGATACCGATCGAGACACGGGCAAACGCACTCTGGCGGTCATCATCGGCCGGGAGCCGACCAAATGGCTGTACGCCGTGCTGATCTATGGCGCATTCGTTTTGATCGTCGCTTTCGCGGTCGCCGGGTGGACGCCGCTCCCGACGCTATTCGCCGCCATGCTTGCCCCTTACGCCGTGGGACCGGTGCGCACCCTTTGGCAGAACACCGATGGCCCCTCGCTGATTCGGGCACTGAAGATGAACGGCAGGCTGCATCTCTGGACCGGGGTGATACTCGCCATCGGCGCCTGGCTGTGATCGGAACCGTTTTCGTCGCGAGTAGCGTCGAATCGATATGAGAAGAGCACTTGTGTTTGCCGCTGTATTAGGACTGACCCTCGCCGCCTGTGCCGATGCCAGCGAGCCTGGGGCAGACCCCACGCTGTCTGACTGGACCCTGCAATCAGGGACCGTCGACGGGACCGACATCCCGATCGTCGCCGACCATCCGATCACGCTGACCTTTGAGGCAGACAACGCCATCGCCGGCTCGTCAGCTTGCAACTCCTACTTCGGTGGCTACACGATCGAAGGTGCCGACATCTCTTTCACCGAGATGGGCTCAACGATGATGGCCTGTGAGCCGGCTGAGGTCATGGACTCGGAGGGCATGTACCTCGATGCGATGTCGAAGGTCGATGCCTTCACCGCAACCGAGGACAGCTTGACCCTGACCGGTGATGGTGTCGAGTTGGTGTTCGCAGCCGACGCGTGA
>DATDJH010000009.1:0-6080 GCA_036520635.1 Acidimicrobiia bacterium | reverse complement strand
TGGATCGAAGGTGGCCGGGTTGCTGGAGACATCCTCCAGGTCAAAGGCCGCAATCGCCTCCTCACGGGTGAAGATGGTGGTCTCCGGTCCCAGAGACCACCCAAGGAGAGATAGATAGTTGAACACCGCGTCGGCCAGGTACCCGTCGTCCCGGTACACCGAGAGCGAGACCGCGGCAAAGCGCTTGGAGAGCTTCTTGCCGTCGGTGCCGAACAGCAGTGGGAGATGGGCATAAGTGGGCTCGGTGGCGCCGAGCGCCCTGGCAAGGAGGATGTGCTTTGGGGTCGACGGGAGCAGATCCTCGCCTCGAGCCACATGTGTTATCTCGTAATCGACGTCGTCCACGGTCGAAGCGAGGTGATAGGTGGGAGTGCCGTCGCTGCGCAGGATGACGAAGTCGTCGATGTCACGTGGCTCGAAACTGACCTTCCCTCGAACCAGGTCTTCGAACACGACCGGAGCTTCCTGGGGAATGGAGAGCCGGATCGCCCCGCTGGTGACGGCTGACTCTGGGCGCCTGATGTAGTGGCCGGGGTGCTTTCCCTCGCCTTGGGCGCGAGTGCGTAGCTCCTCGAGCTCATCGGGGGTTCGGTCATCGTGATAGGCGGCGCCACTTGCGACCAGACGGGCCGCGACCTCCCGGTACCGGTCGTAGCGATCCGACTGGCGATATGTCCCGTGTGGTCCCCCGACTTCGACACCTTCATCCCATTCCAGGCCGAGCCAGCGGAGCGAGCCCAGGATGTCCGCCTCGAACTCATGGGTGGAGCGCTCACGATCGGTGTCGTCTATCCGGACGATGAAGACCCCACCGTTGTGCCGTGCGAAGAGCCAGTTGAAAAGAGCGGCACGGGCAGTGCCAACGTGGAGGTGCCCGGTGGGTGAAGGAGCGATCCGAACCCGAACCGTCACCGTCGCACAACCGGGTTGCTCAGGGTCCCGATTCCGTCGATTTCCACTTCCACGGTATCGCCGTGGTCGATCTTGCCCACTCCAGCCGGGGTCCCGGTCAGGAGCACGTCACCCGGGAGCAGGGTCATCACCGCGGTGACGAACTCGAAGATCTCGGCCACCCCAAACACCATGTCCGAGGTGAAGCCTGCCTGACGCACCTCGCCGTTGACCCGGCAGATCACAGCGAGGCGCTCGAGCGGATCGAGCTCGGTCTCGATCGCCGGGCCCAGCGGGCAAAAGGTATCGAAGCCCTTGGCCCGGGCCCACTGCCCGTCCTTGGTCTGCAGATCCCGCGCCGACACGTCGTTCGCCGCCGTGTAGCCCAGGATGTATTGCGAAGCGTCCTCGGCTCGGACGTTCCGAGCCACCCTGTTGATGACGGCAGCCAACTCGGCCTCGTGATGCACATCGTTCGAGGACGGAGGCAGCACCACCGAAGCGTCAGGCCCGATCACTGCGGTGGCGGGCTTCAGGAAGATGAGTGGCTCGTCCGGCAAGTCCTCCCCCATCTCGCCGGCGTGGTCGACGTAGTTGCGCCCGACGCAGACGAGCTTGGTCGGGATCACCGGTGCCAGAAGTTGGACTCGATCCCAGGGGACCACAGTCTCGGTCGGCTCCCACGCAACAAATGGGCTCCCCCGATAGACGAGCACCCCTTCGGCGTCGGCGACGCCATACGAAATGTCATCTCCAGCCTTGACCCGAACAATTTTCATGAGATGCTGGACGCTAGCTGAGGGCGCCGGGCTCGCCTTGCGGTCGCTCGGCGCGGGTCAGTGCCCAACGAACCTGTTCGGGCTTGTTGACGATCAACTCTTTGTCGGTCTCGGCTACCGCCGTCTGACCGGGCCTGGCCTCGTGGGGGACCGCGGCCTTCCAGCGCTCTCTCGTTGCCACTACTTCCGGCGGCGCCTCGAAGCCGTAACCACACAACACGAGCGCCACCTCGAGGTCCTCCTTGATCGGAGCACGTCCGAGGGCAGCGGCCCGAGCAGTCATCAGGCCCGCAAGCACACCACGGAGATTGGGATCATCATCGGGCAGCTCTGACAACGAGAGGAGACGCAAAGCCCAGCCGGCATCAGGCCCCGCGGCACCGAAGCGCCCGCCCTTCGGGACTTGATCCGGAGAAGTGATGAGCCCAGGCTTGGTTGGATGCCAGCTTCGGGCTGGAGGAGTCTCCGGGGTGGCTCTGGGCTTTTCGGCCTCGGTGATCTCCTGGTTCGGCTGTTGACCCATCAGACGAAGGTCAGCCAGTCCCGATAGTCCGAAAGCTTTCCTGCCACCGCATCAGAGAACAGGTCCTGTGCCTTGCGCGTCACCGGCCCCGGCTCGCCGTTGCCGACCAATCGCCTGTCGATTTCTCGGACCGGGGTGACCTCGGCCGCCGTCCCGGTGAAAAACACCTCATCGGCTGTATAGAGGCTGCCCCTTGCGAGATCCACCTCTCTCACCTCGACTCCCTCGGCCTTGAGCAATTGAATGACGCTGTTCCTGGTAATCCCCTCCAAGATCCCCGACGAGACCGGTGGAGTGCAGACGACGTCCCCGTTCACTGTGAACAGGTTCATCCCGCTCCCCTCCGAGAGCGACCCTCCATCGTTCAGCATGATCGCTTCGTCAAAGCCTGCGGCGACTGCCTCCTGCTTGGCGAGCACGGAATTGAGATATTGCCCGCTGCCCTTGGCCGTCGGTATGAAGCTCGTGTGTGAGATCCGGCGCCAGCTGGAGACCATAGTGGTGATCCCCTTCTGGATTCCCTCCTCGCCCATGTAGCTGCCAAGGAAGAAGGCGGCCATATAGGTATGCACCGGGCTCGACGCGGGATTGATGCCGAACGCCCCGGCGCCGTAGAACGACAGAGGGCGGATGTAGGCGGACTCGAGCTCGTTCACCCGGAGCAATTCGAGGCACGCCTCATCCATCTGATCGACGGTCCAAGGCATCGGGATTCCGTAGGCGCGAGCCGAGGCCACCAGGCGAATCATGTGTTCATGGAGCCTGAATACGGCGGTCCCCTCCGGCGTCTTGTAGGCGCGAATGCCTTCGAAGACACCCGTTCCGTATTGAAGCCCGTGGGCGAGGAAATGAACGGTTGCGTCGTCCCAATCGACGAACTCCCCGTCCACCCATATCTTGGATGACGGTTCCATAGCCATGAGGCTAACTGCTGCGACGGAAAGTGAAATCGTTGCCGGACCCAAGATGGGTGGCGGAGGCGGCTCCACAACCGGATCTAGGCTCGAATGCGAATGCATCGCCTGGTCGCCTCCTTTTTCGGCTCCGGTCTGATCTTGCGCCGGATTCGGGAATCGGACTCCGGGTCGGGGACCGTTGGAGCCTTGGTCGCGCTCCCCTTCTCGTTGTGGATCGGCACGAGCTTGGGATGGCCGGGCCAGCTGTTCGGAGCCGTGCTACTGACCATGGCTGCACTCTGGTCGACCCGCCCCCTGGTGCCCGAGGTCGGGGACGCGGGCTGGATCGTGATCGACGAGGCCGCAGGAGCCTTCGTCGCCACCATCGGCCTCCTCGGATGGCCGGCGGTCATCGGATTTCTCGTGTTCCGTGTCGCCGACATCGTCAAGAGTCGTTTTACGGGAGTTCTCCAGGCCGAGCGTCTGCCCGGGGCCATTGGGATCACTGCCGACGACGTGGTGGCCGGTCTCTATGGGCTCGCCATAGGGCATTTGGTCGCATTTGCCCTTACTTGAGGACCTCCTCCTCTTCGGAGGTGAGGGCGAATCGCCTATGTTGAAGGTTGGAGGTGAATGATGGATTGGCATCCCAAGGTGATCGTGGTCGGAGTCGATGGGTCAGAGACCAGCCATGGCGCAGCTGAGCACGCGGTCGCCATGGCGAGACAGTGGAAAGGGAAGCTCCTCGTGGTGACAGTGGTCAGGACGCCTGAAGGATGGTGGGGCATCGGTGGGGCGCCACCACCACCTGAGGCCCTCTCGGCCGCATTGGCCGAGGGCCAGGCACAGGTGCTCAACGAATTGGAGGAGACCCTCGATCTTGAAGGGGTCGACTACGAGACGGTTGAAGAGCTCGGTGACCCCTCCTCGCGCCTCCTCGCGGTTGCGGAGGCCAACAGCGCCGATCTGATCGTGATCGGACGCCGCGGAGCAGGTTTCGCCGAACGGGTGATGATGGGATCGGTCGCTGACAGGCTGTGTCACCAATCCGAAGTCCCGGTGCTCGTGGTCCCCTGATCCTGACAGGAGGGAGTGGGAACTCGCCTCTACCCTCGGCGGGTGCCGACAGTCGCCATCCTCCCGGTGAAGCCTTTTCGGCTCGGCAAGGGACGACTCGCTGACTCACTCTCGGTTGAAGACAGAGTCGCCCTGAGCGAGGCATTCGCGGTCCACACCGCCGATCTCGCAGCCGCCGCGGGTCTGATCCCCCTCATCGTCGCCGGTGACGAGGAGGTCGCCGAATGGGCACTCATGCGCGGTATCCCTACGGTCGAAGACCCCGGAGATGACCTGAGCGCGGCGGCCGCGGCGGGGGTCGAGTGGGCGAAGGCGGCGGGGTCGCTCTGGCTGGTTCTGCACTCTGATCTCCCACTACTGGAACTCGACGAGCTGGCTGATCTCAACGATGCCATGGAGCAATCAGGGGCGGTGATCGCCCCTTCGGCCGACGGCGGGACTTCGGCATTAGGGGGTGGCGAACCGATCCGATTCGCATACGGACCTGGGAGTTTCCATCGACACCTGGTGAGGATGCCGGAAGCGGCGGTGGTCGCCCGCACCGGCCTGCTCCACGATGTGGATTCACCGGCGGACCTCATCTCCGCTCGCAATCACCCCCGCGGCGCCTGGCTGGCGGACGTCACAAGATGAGCCGATTTGATCCCCGAGTGTTGGCAAACGATCCGGTTCGGCGCACAGAGGTGGTCGGGTGGCTGGAGAGGGGTTTGCTCGCCGTAGACCCGGAGCGCCTCACTCGCGAGGCCCTCGATGACTCGAACCAACAACGGCCCGCGGTGATCATTGCCATCGGCAAGGCGGCTCCAGCCATGGCGCGCGGGGCGGCAGAGTGCCTTGAGGTGATCGGTGGAGTCTGCGTCTCCGACCATTCCGAGGCTGTCCCACCGATGATCCGCGCAATGGCCGGCAATCACCCGCTCCCTGGTGCGGCATCCTTTGAAGCCGGCAAGGCGGTCGTCGATTGCGTGGTCAACGCACCAGCCGATGCGCGGCTGTTGGCCCTGGTCTCGGGAGGAGGGTCAGCCGTCTGCGAGTCGCCTCGGCCCGGAATCTCAGCGGACTACCTGAGTATGGCCACGGGTGCCCTGCTCAAAGGAGGCGCCAGTATCGGGGCGCTGAATCTGGTGCGACGACACCTGTCCTCGATCAAATGTGGCGGCTTGGCCCGAGCGGCAGGTCGCCCGATCGAGACCTTGGTGTTGTCTGACGTTGCGGGGGCCGACCCAGCGATCGTGGCTTCGGGCCCGACCATCCCCACTGCGTCCGATCCGGCGGGGGCGAGAGAGGTCCTGGTCCGTCACCACATCGAGGTCCCCGACTCGGTGTGGGAGGCGATGAACCGGGATGCCGGCCCACTCGAATTGCCGACGGTCACACTGCTCGGCGATGGTCGCACTGCAGCGCAAGCCGTGGGCGAGATCCAGAGCGGGCCATACATGGTGATGCCCGGATGGCTGGATGGGGATATCGATACCTGCCTCGACCACTTCCTAGCGGGCGCCGGTCCCGGTGTGACAATCGCAGCCGGAGAACCAGTGGTGGAGGTCAACGGCTCCGGGACCGGGGGCCGCAACACGCACGCCGCCTTGCTCGCCGCCCGACGCCTGGTCGGGACCAACACCTTGTTCACGGCATTCGCCACCGACGGGGTTGACGGTCTCTCGGGGACCGCCGGGGCCATCGTCGACGGGAGAACCATCGAACGGGGAGGAGACCCGGCCCGGGCATTGGCCGACTTCGACTCTGCCAACTATCTGGCGACCACCGGAGATTTGCTGATCTGCCCCCCAACCGGGACCAACGTCGCCGATCTCTGGATTCTCCGGCGACAAACTCCGCCCGCAACGTAGAGTTAGCGGACCGACAACTTCAGAAAGCACTTGAAAGCGTGGAAAAGACAGTCGTAATCACCGG
>DATDJH010000008.1:0-2643 GCA_036520635.1 Acidimicrobiia bacterium | reverse complement strand
GGGCCACGTCAGTACGTGGCCGCCAACTACGCCAGTCGGACCATGCGCTGGAGCGGCACCATCTTCGGGGCCTTCCTCCTGTTCCATCTAGCTGACCTGACCTGGGGCATCCAGCCGATGGCGCCCGCGACCTGGGAGCGGGGAGAGGTGTACGCCAACTTCGTAGCCACCTTCAGTCGAGCCCCGGTCACTTTCTTCTACGTGCTGGCGATGGTGCTGCTCGGGCTCCATCTCTACCACGGCGCTTGGTCGATGTTCCAAAGCCTGGGAATCAATCACCCTCGCTTCAACGCGGCACGGCGGGTGTTCGCCGTCGGCCTTGCGATCCTGGTGACAGTGGGCAACGCAATCATGCCGCTGGCGGTTCTGTTCGGATGGGTCACATGAAGAGTCAGCTCGACGCCCGGATCCCGACGGGTCCGATCGCAGACAAGTGGGAGAACCACAAATTCTCGGTCAAGCTCGTCAACCCAGCGAACAAGAGGAAGTTCAAGATCCTCATCGTCGGCACCGGTCTTGCCGGAGCTTCCGCTGCCGCCACGCTCGCCGAGCTCGGATACGAGGTGGAGGTGTTCACCTTTCACGACTCGCCACGACGTGCCCACTCGATCGCCGCCCAAGGTGGGATCAATGCGGCGAAGAACTACAAGAACGATGGAGACTCAGTCCAGCGTCTCTTCTACGACACGGTGAAGGGCGGGGACTATCGGAGCCGCGAGGCCAACGTGTACCGGCTCGCCGAGCTCTCAGTCGACATCATCGACCAGGCAACCGCTCAAGGCGTCCCCTTCGCCCGTGAGTACGGGGGCTTGCTCGACACCAGGTCCTTCGGAGGTACCCAGGTGTCAAGAACCTTCTACGCAAGGGGCCAAACCGGCCAGCAGCTTCTCCTCGGGGCGTATCAAGCGCTGATGCGTCAGGTCGATGCCGGCACCGTCAAGCTCCACACCCGTTCTGAGATGCTCGATGTGGTCGTCAAGGATGGCCAGACCGCCGGAATCGTGGTGCGCGACCTGGTCACGGGCGCCGTGTCCAGCCACTCCGGGCACGCCGTGGTCCTTGCCACCGGCGGCTATTCCAACGTCTTCTTCCTGTCCACCAACGCCAAGGCGTCGAATGTCACCGCCATTTGGAGAGCGCATCGGCGCGGTGCCGCGTTCGCCAACCCGTGCTTCACCCAGATCCACCCGACCTGCATCCCGGCCTCTGACGACTTCCAATCCAAACTCACGTTGATGTCGGAGTCGTTGCGAAACGATGGCCGGATCTGGGTGCCCAAGGATTCGAATGAGACCCGGTCTCCGGACGAGATCCCCGAAGCCGATCGCGACTACTACCTGGAACGGATGTACCCAGCTTTTGGCAACCTGGTCCCTCGAGACGTCGCATCGAGAGTGGCGAAGCGGGTGGTGGACTCCGGCAAGGGCGTCGGCCCGCTGCGCAACGGGGTCTATCTCGACTTCAACGACGCGGTGGCCCGTCTCGGCCAGGAGGTGATCGAAGAGAGGTACGACAACCTGTTCGAAATGTATCAGCGCATCACCGACGAGGACCCGTACCGGGTGCCGATGCGCATCTACCCGGCGCCGCATTACACGATGGGCGGGCTTTGGGTGGACTACAACCTGATGACCACGATCCCCGGGCTCTACGCCATCGGCGAGGCAAACTTCTCCGACCATGGCGCCAACCGGCTCGGAGCGTCGGCGCTGATGCAGGGTCTTGCCGATGGGTACTTCGTGCTACCAGCCACCATCGGTGACTACCTGTCGGGGTCGCTCAACAAGCCACCTGTCCCCATTGACGATCCCGCATTCTCCGAGATCGAGGTGCAGGTCGAAGACCGGGTCGGGCGGTTCCTGTCGGGTAGCGGGTCGAGGTCAGTCGACTGGTTCCATCGCCAGCTGGGCAAGATCATGCTCGACGAGTGCGGGATGTCCCGTAGCGAGGCAAGTCTGCAGAAGGCTCTATCCGACATCCCCGCCCTACACGAGGAGTTTCGAAACGAAGCCCGGGTCCTCGGCTCCTCGGAGTCGCTGAACCAGAGTCTGGAACGGGCGGGCCGGGTCGACGACTTCTTCGAGCTGGCTCAGGTGATGTGCCTCGACGCCCTCCGACGCGAAGAGTCCTGCGGAGGCCATTTCAGGGAAGAGCATCAGACTGACGATGGCGAGGCGTTACGTGACGACGACAGGTTCGCCCACGTTGCCGCGTGGGAGTGGACCGGGGACCCATCCCGGCCCGAGCCCAACATCGAGGAGCTGACCTTTGAAAGCGTGAAGCTGAGCGCACGGAGCTACAAGTGAGAGCCTGGGCCGCCGGCGTGGCGGGATTCCCCCCTCCCGGCTACGCCGGACTCCCCCCAAGGCTCACTACGTTCGCTGGGGGGAGAAACCGCCCCGACCTGAGGTCGGTGCTGTGAACGTCACGCTCCAGATCTGGCGACAAGCGGGGCCCATGGCCCCGGGTGGGTTCAGGACCTATCAGGTCGACGAGATCTCTGAAGAGATGTCATTCCTCGAGATGCTCGACGTCCTCAACGAGCGGCTGCTCATCCAGGGTGAGGAGCCGGTGGCATTCGATCACGACTGTCGAGAGGGCATCTGTGGGAGCTGCGGGGTGATGATCGACGGGCAAGCGCAT
>DATDJH010000007.1:0-11683 GCA_036520635.1 Acidimicrobiia bacterium | reverse complement strand
GGCGGAGGCTGGCGGCAGCGGCCTTGACCGCGTGGATCCCTGCCATCCGGAACGACATCTCGTCGGAGTCCACCGTGTGGTACTTGCCGTCAAACACCTCGGCCGAGATGTCGATCACCGGGAATCCGGCGAGCATGCCCCGGCCCAGAGACTCCTGAATCCCCTTATCGACCGCCGGGATGAATTGGCGGGGAATCGAACCGCCCTTGATCGAGTCGATGTATTGGTAGCCGGAGCCTCGGGGGAGCGGGGCGAACTTGACGAAAGCGACCCCGAACTGGCCGCGGCCACCGCTTTGCTTTTTGTGTTTGCCCTCGGCCTGGCCCGACGTGGTGATGGTCTCGCGATAGGGGATGACGGGAAGCGTCGACACCACCTCGACCCCGAACTTGCGGTGAATTCGGGCGAGGGTGACATCGAGATGGCTGTCACCGAGGCCGGCGATGATCGTCTCGCCGGTGTCCGGCCTCCGTTCGATCCTCACGGTCGGGTCTTCCTCCTCGATGCGATGCAGCGCGGTGGAGAGCTTCTCCTCGTCGTGGTGTGACACCGGGGTGATCGCGAACTCGGCGACCGGCTTGGGGTATACGACTGGATCGATGACGGCGTTCAGACCGGGGGAGCGAATTGTGTCCCCGACCTTGACGTTGTCCAGCTTGGCCACCGCGCCGATCCCTCCGGCGGGCAGATCGGCGACGTCGTTGTGGTCTTTCCCTTGGAGCTTGAAGAGGTTGTGGAGCCGAATCTTGCCTCCACGCGCCAACTCCAGTTCCTGGTCGGCCTTGACGGTGCCCGAAAAGATGCGAAACATCGAGATCCGCCCGACGAATGGGTCGGAGACGGTCTTGAAGACGTAGGCCAGGACCGGGCCGTCGGTGGCTGGGGCGAAGGTGTCGCCGGCCGAGAGTCGTGGAATCGGTCGTTCCAGGGGATGGGGCCCGTAGTCGACGATGAATTCGGCGACGAAGTCGACACCGATCATCCGCTCGGCGGATGTGACGAGGACGGGGTGGATGCTCCCGTCGAGGATTCCGTGATGGATGGTCTCGACGATCTTCTCGCGTGTGGGCTCGGTGCCATCGAGATAGGCCTCGAGCATCTCGTCGTCGGTCTCGACGACCGTTTCGACGAGAGCGGTGTGTGCCGCATGGACCAGGTTCTCGACCTCTGTCGGCAGCGGGATCTCGTCGCCGTTCTTGGCATCCTTCTCGTAGGTGTAGGCCCGTTCCGTAGCGACCCGGACCAGGCCGCTGAGGCCGTCTTCGGCACCGATCGGTACCTGGATCGGCGCGATCGCCTTGCCGAAGGATTCGCGCAGCTGCTCGAGGGTCCGCTCGAACGAGGAGCGATCACGGTCCAGCTTGGTGACCACCACGGCCCGGGCAATGCCCTCCTCGGCCGCAACCTTCCACAGTTGCTCGGTCTGGACCTCGATCCCGTCCACCCCGGACACCACGAAGAGAGCGAGGTCCGCCGCTTTGATTGCGGCGCGGGCATCTCCGGAGAAGTCGCCTGAGCCTGGAGTGTCGATCAGGTTGATCGTGTGCCCCTGCCACTCGAGGCTGGCCACGGAAAGCCCGAGCGAGATCCCTCGCTCGATTTCCTCCGGCTCGTGGTCGAGAATCGTGGTTCCCTGTTCGACAGATCCGCGGCGGCTGGTCGCCCCGGCGACAAAGAGAAGGGTTTCGGCCAGGGTCGTTTTGCCACTTCCCCCATGGCCAACCAGCGCCACATTGCGCACTTTCTCGGGTACCACAGGACCTCCTCGTCAAGGGTGAGGCGTCGATCCTAACCCTGGTGTAGGGCAGGTTTCCCGGGTGCCTGCTACTTTGCTGGGTCGTGATCGACATGCGGGTCCGACCCCGCGTAACCCGGTTTTTGGAGCCAATCGGCAAAGCGCTCGCCTCGATCGGCGTCACTCCGACCGTCATAACCTTCCTCGGCCTCGGGGTGGTCGTTGTCGGCTCGGTGATGATCGCCACAGGGCTGCCCCGGTCAGGCGCCGCCGTCGTGCTCGGCGGGGCGCTGCTCGACGGCCTCGACGGGTCGGTGGCGAGAGCGTCCGGTCTGGTATCTCCACGCGGCGCATTCCTGGATTCGGCATTTGACCGGATGGGAGAGATAGCCGCTTTCGCCGGTCTCGGTTTCTACAGGGCCGGATTTCCGAGAGAGCTGCTCCTCATCGTGCTCGCGATCGGCGGGGCGATGTTGGTCCCCTACATGCGGGCCCGGGCCGAGGCCGAGGGCTTCGACGGGAGGGGAGGCCTGATGGGGCGGGCGGAACGAGTCCTTTTGTTCTGCCTCGGTCTGATCTTCGGGCTGGTCGAGCCGATGCTCTGGGCGTTCGTCGTGTTGGTCTGGTTGACCGCCCTCGTTCGGTTCGTCAACACCTACCGTTCCTTCGAGTGAAGGACTATCTCGGGTATCTGGCTCTTCGAGCCGGCGTTGGCTTGGTTGGCCTGCTCCCGGCCGGGGCGGCTCGCCGCCTGGGAAGTGCATTTGGCTGGTGCTGGCATCTCGCCGCCGGTGGACGCCGACGTATGGCGGAGCGACACATGCGCCGGGTCCTGGGAGAGGGCGCAGACGTCAAGGCGGCTGCCAAAGCAGTAATGGTCTCCTACGGGCGCTATTGGACCGAGGCCTTCTGGGCTCGACCCAGGCGAGTGCCCGAAATGAGACGCAATACCGAGGTGGATGGCCTCGAATTCTTGACCGGGGCGCGTGACGCCGGGAAGGGCATGATCTTCGCGCTTCCCCACATGGGGAACTGGGACGTGGCGGCGCCGGTTGCGGTTTACGAGGGGATTCCCGTCGTCGCTGTGGCGGAACGCCTCGCCAACACGCGAATCACCGACTGGTTCACCAAGATGAGAGCCGGCTTCGGGATCGAGATCGTGCTCGCAACGGGAAGCACCGAAGTGATGAGGAAGCTCGAGGAAGCCCTCGCCAACAACAAGGGAGTAGCCCTGCTGGCGGACCGTGATCTCAAGGGGCGGGGCGTCGAGGTCGAGTTCTTTGGTGAGATGACGACACTCCCTCCCGGCCCGGCGACCCTGGCCCTCAGGACCGGGGCCCCGATCTTCCCTATCACGTCCTTCTTCCGGCCCAAAGGCCATCGGCTGGAGGTCACGTCTCCAATCTCGATACCTGAAACCGGGACCCGAACGGAGAAGATCCAGGTGATGACCCAAGAATTGGCCTACCGCATGGAGAAGATGATCTCCGAGGACCCCCAGCAATGGCATCTGGTGGTTCCCAACTGGCCGTCTGACCGCGAATGAGCTTGCGAGTCGGCCTGGTGAGCCCCTACGACCTGTCGGTCCCGGGGGGAGTCCAATCTCAGGTCCTAGGTCTGGCCGGGTATCTCGAGGGTGAGGGGATCGAGCCGGTGGTGATCGGGCCCGGCTTGCCCCCGGAGGTGACCGGTGTCGACCTCGGGCGAACTGTGGCGGTCCCGGGCAACGGCTCCAAGGTCCCGATTGCCCTGGATCCCAGAATTCGCTCGAAGGTTCGTGAGGCCGCCGTGGAGGTTGATCTCCTTCACGTCCATGAGCCGCTGATGCCACTCGTCTCCCTGTTCGCCACTCGATCCGGCCCGCCCGTCATCGCTACTTTTCACGCCGCTCCTGGCGCCGTGGGGCGGCTGGCATACCGGGTGACCGGGCCAATCATGAGCTGGCTATTGGGAAACACCGCGGCGGTGACCGCCGTCAGCAGGACTGCAGCGTCATCGCTCCCGAAGGCGCTGCAGGTTCGAATCATTCCCAACGGGCTGAATGTCGGTGCGATGAAGACCGATGTTCCCCGCGATCCGACTCGAGTGTCCTTCCTGGGCAGGGACGAGCCGCGCAAAGGCCTTGACGTTCTGCTTGCGGCATGGCCCAAGGTGTCCGAGGCAGTTCCCGGCGCGACCCTGACGGTGATGGGGGCCGATCGGGGCAACGCCGGCGTGGAGTGGCTTGGCCGTGTCGACCACCCGACAAAGGCGCAGGTCCTCGGCTCGTCGGCGGTCTTTGTCGCCCCCCAACTCGGGGGCGAATCCTTCGGGATTGTCCTGCTCGAGGCGATGGCATCAGGGGCGGCAGTTGTTGCTTCGAACCTCGACGCCTTCGTAGAGGTCGCCGATGGCGCTGCCCGATTCTTCCCCGTCGGGGATAGCACGGCCCTGGCCAGGGGGATCGTGGATGTCCTGGGTGACCCCCTCGAGTGTGCTCGGCTGGCATCGGTCGGTTTCGAAGTGGCCGCCCGCTACGACTGGCAACTGGTGGGAGCCTCCTATCGCTCCCTCTACGACGAAATCGCCTCTTAGTTCATTGCCGCCGAGTCTGTACCATGGCCTTTCCCGTTAATGGAGCCTGTCGTGGAAACCGGTACAGATCGTGTGAAAAGAGGCCTGGCGGAGATGCTCAAGGGCGGCGTCATCATGGACGTGGTGACCGCCGACGAGGCAAAGATCGCCGAAGAGGCCGGCGCGGTAGCGGTCATGGCCCTGGAACGGGTCCCCTCCGACATCCGTAAGGACGGGGGAGTGGCCCGCATGGCCGACCCCACCAAGATCGAAGAGATCCAGGCGTCGGTGACCATCCCCGTCATGGCCAAGTGCCGAATCGGGCATTTCGCGGAAGCAGCAATCCTTCAAGCGCTCGGGGTCGACTACATCGACGAGTCCGAGGTCCTCACTCCGGCCGACGAGGAGCACCATGTCGATAAATGGGCCTTCACCACCCCATTTGTCTGTGGCGCCAGGAACCTAGGTGAGGCGTTGCGCCGTATCGGCGAAGGTGCCGCCATGATCCGCACCAAGGGCGAGGCCGGCACCGGGAATGTGGTCGAGGCAGTTCGCCATATACGCACTGTCACCAACGAAATGCGCGCTCTCACCACGATGGATGAAGCCCAGCTCATGTCGGCGGCGCGTGACCATCAGGCTCCCTATGACCTGGTGCGCGAAGTGGCGTCCACGGGCAAGCTCCCCGTGGTGAACTTCGCAGCTGGCGGCATCGCCACTCCTGCCGACGCCTCACTGATGATGTCGTTGGGCGTCGATGGTGTGTTCGTTGGCTCCGGGATCTTCAAGAGCTCGAATCCCGAGGCGTACGCCAGGGCGATCGTCGAGGCCACGACGTTCTGGAACGAGCCTGAGGTAGTTGCCAAGGTCTCCCGCGGTCTGGGCGAAGCAATGCCCGGCATCGAATTGGGAACATTGACCGAGACGGAGCGCCTGGCCAGCCGAGGTTGGTGAGATGACCACGATCGGCGTCCTCGCCTTGCAAGGGGACGTCCGGGAGCACCTCGCGATCCTCGATTCACTTGGGGTGAATCCGCTTCCGGTGAAGAAACCTGAGCAGCTTGAAGCGATCGAGGCACTTGTGATCCCTGGCGGCGAATCCACCACCATCGGGAAGATGGCGGTTCGCTTCGGCCTACTCGAGCCGCTTCGTTCGGCGATCACCGACGGGCTGCCCGTCTACGGGACATGTGCCGGGATGATCCTTCTTTCGGGGTCGATCACCGAGGGCGACCAGCCCCTCCTCGGGGTTCTCGACGTCGTGGTGCGGCGCAACGCCTTCGGCCGTCAGAACGAGTCGTTCGAGGAAGATCTCGACATCGACGGCCTCCACTCCCCGTTTCACGCGGTGTTCATTCGCGCCCCCTGGGTCGAGAAGGTCGGTTCGGAGGTCGAGGTCCTGGCTTCCGTGGGCGAGCATCCGGTGATGGTGCGTCAGGATCGGCTTCTGGCGACGTCCTTTCACCCTGAGCTCACGGGTGACGGTCGGATTCATGAGATGTTGCTGGAGCTCATCTGATGTCCGGGCATTCCAAATGGGCCAATATCAAGCATCGCAAAGGTCGTCAGGACGCGGCCCGGGGGAAGCTCTTCGGGAAGCTGGCCAAGGCGATCGAGATCGCCGCACGGGAAGGCGGTGGCAATATCGACTTCAACCCCACCCTCGGCACGGCGGTGTTCAAGGCCAAGGCGGCCTCGATGCCCAACGACAACATCGAACGCGCCATCAAGCGGGGCACCGGCGAGGTTGCCGGAGCCCAGTACGAGGAGATTTGGTACGAGGGATACGGGCCGGGGGGTGTCGCCCTGTACGTGCAGATCCTCACTGACAATCGCAACCGGGCAGCATCGGACGTGAGATCGACGTTCACCCGCAGCGGGGGGAATCTGGGGGAGCCGGGATCGGTCGGGTACCTATTCAGTCAGAAGGGTCTGATCGAGGCCAAGGGCACCGAGGATGAGGTCATGCTGGCTGCCCTCGACGCCGGAGCCGAAGACATCCGTGACGCCGGCGATCAGTGGTTCGAAGTGGTCACCTCGCCTGGCGACCTGCAAAAGGTCCGCTCGGCCCTGGAGGCCGCCGGTCTCGAATTGGAGTCGGCCGACATCACCCAACTCCCCTCAACCACGGTGCCGGTGGGAGAAGGGGATGCCCGGAAGCTTCTACGGCTCATCGATGCCCTGGATGACCTCGATGACGTGCAGGCAGTGTTCGCCAACTACGACATCGACGACGAGATCATGGAGAAGGTTCTCGAAGAGGTCTGAGGCCCGGTTCTAGGTCGCGGTCGTCTTGCGTCCGCCCATCGACCCATAGAGGACCACGGCAACCACTGCCACGCCGACCTGAATTGCCAGCTTGATCCAGTCGATCCCGTCCGTGGCGCCGACATCCATCGCATCGGCAATGAATCCGCCGACGATGGCGCCGACTGCCCCGATGACGATGGTCATGATCAGCGAGATGTTTTGCTTGCCTGGCATGACCAGACGGGCCAGTGGGCCGATGATGATCCCGGCTACGAGGCCGCCGATGATCGTTCCGAGGACATCTCCCATTTCCGCTCCTTAGAAGTCGTGAACGCTCGGACCCTACGCTCTCCGATCGTGATCACACAAGGCGACCGCTGGCTGGTGGCTGGGGCAATCTGGGGTCCAGGTCTCTTCATCCTGGCCTGGGTGGTCGGCGGTTTCATGATGGATGGCTATTCGCCAATCGAGGACCACATCAGTGCCTTGGCCGCGGTCACTGCTCCTTCCCGTTTCGTGATGAATCTCGGATTCGCGGCATATGTCGCTGGGGTCGGATCGGCCGCCTGGCCGTTGCGAAAGGTGATCGGCAACGGTGCCTCAGTCTTCCTCTTCGTCAACGCCCTGTTGGTGCTCGGCGTGCTCTTCACCCCTGATGGTCTCTCGTCCAACGCCGACTTCTTGCACGGCGGCTTCGCGATTCTCACCTACCTCACTCTTGCGTTGGTGGGGCCGCTGGCCGCCCTGACCTTTCGGCGAAATGGCCGGGTGGGATGGGCGATCGGTTCGATGGCGGTCGGGACAATCACCTCGTTGTCCCTTTGGTTTTCGCTCGCACAAACGAATTCCGGTCTGTTCCAGCGGATCGGGCTCACCACCACCGATCTGTGGTTGATGGTGGTCGGGATCGCCTACTTGAACGGCCATTTCTTCCCCGACCGAAGCGTTGGGGGGAGTACCGCCGGAGGCGGGGAGGGGGGCTAGCTCGGCGGGTAGAAAATATTCTCAGTTTCGGTCGTCAATCCTCTTGTTTCTGTCCCTGGCCGAACGTATGTTCGAGGGTATGGAGTGGGAGAGGGTTTCCAACGATGAGATCGATGAGGGGGTCGGCCATTTCCTGGGTTTGATGTCGGGGGCGGCTGCGGCGGCGTGCGAGTGGCTGATCGAAGTGGACCGTCGCCAATTGTTCTTGGCTGATGGTGCACGGGATCTGGCTCAGTGGCTGTCAGCCCGTTACGGATTGAGGCATTCGACTGCGGTCCAACTGGTGGGGGTGGCCCGCCGTCTGCAGGATCTGCCTTCACTCCGAGAACGCTTCGCTTCTGGTGACCTTTCGTTGGATCAGGTGGATGCGATCTCCCGGCTGGCGACCCCCGGCTCCGAGGCCGAACTCATCGAGGAGACCATGGGTTTGTCGACGGCCGCGTTGGATCGGGCGGCCCGACGAGCCCACCCGCCTACCAGTGAGGATGAGCGTTCGGTGTGGGAGCGCCGGTTCCTACTGATTCAAAACAGTTTGGACGGTTCGGAGGGTCGACTCCACGCCCGTCTACCCGGTGCGGAGATGCAGATCGTGGAATCAGCGATCCGGTCCCGTGCCGATTGCATCCCGCCCAACCCTGAAACCGACCGGTTCGACCCCTATCCGGTCCGGCTCGCCGATGGGCTGGTCGAAGTCTGCGCCACCACCGGTGACCAATCCTCCCCGAGTGTCCAGATCACGATCCACGCCGACCTCGACGCGCTCACCACGGACACCGAGACCAGCGGCGTGGCCGAACTCCAGTCCGGTCCGGTGATCGCCTCAGAGACGGCACGACGTTTGGCCTGTGATGCGATCGTGGAGACCGCAGTCCACGATGACTGCCGGGTCCTAGGAGTTGGTCGGCTCACCCGGACCATTCCCGGCTGGCTACGACGCCAACTCTGGCATCGGGACGGTGGCTGTCGGTTCGTCGGATGTCCCCACAAGGGTTGGATCCATGGCCACCACATCCAACATTGGGCTGATGGTGGGCCCACCGACCTCACCAACCTGGTCCTGCTCTGCTCCTTCCACCATCGGTTCCTCCATGAACACGGCTGGACCATCAACGGCGACCCCGACACCAAACTCACCTTCCACAAGCCCGACGGCAGCATCTACCCGCCACCCCGACCAGAACTCGACCCCCGAATCCGAGAACTTGTCCGAACCTAGGGGCCACCGCCCCCACCACCACCCCGACCATCGACATCATCCACACTGCGAGCCATGTGGCAGGATCGGACTATGACCTCACCTGTCATGAGCCTGGTCGGTTCCTATTGGAAGCTGCTCGAGGTCGACGGGCACCCCGCGGTAGCGATGGATGAGCTGCGGGAGGCTCACATCATCTTGCTGGCGGAGGAGCAGCGACTCGTCGGGTCCTCCGGTTGCAATCGGATCATGGGCACCTATGAGGTGACAGGGGATCAGCTGCGAATCTCACCGCTCGCCATGACCATGATGATGTGCTCCGAGGACCTGATGCGCCAGGAGCAAGCGTTGACCGCAGCGTTGGAGGCGGCAACCGGGTATCGAATTTCGGGACGGTCGCTGGAACTATTCGATGGCGAGCAAATCGTTGCCCGATTCGAGGGGAGCGACCCCGAGTCGAGCTGATCAGGCCGAGGGCAGCTCGATAGCGCCGTCATCCTTCAGTATCCATCCCGGGTTGTGAGCCACTTCCCATGGATGCCCGTCAGGGTCGATGAAGACACCGGAGTAGCCACCCCAAAACGTCGCTGCGGGCTCACGCGCAATGGTTCCCCCGGCTGCCCGGGCCTCCTCGATCACAGCGTCGACCTCGGCCGGGGAGCCCACGTTGTGAGCCAGGGTGACCCCGCCCCAGCCGCCGGAGTCCTCAACACCGCTGTCCTCCGCCAGCTCGGCGCGGCTCCACAATCCAACGATCATGCCTCCGGTCTGAAAGAACACCACGTCCTCGGCGGGCGAGGTGGCGGCCGCCCAGCCGAGAGCCTCGTAGAACGCCCGCGAACGCCCGAGATCGGACACACCGAGTGTGATCAGGCTGATCCGCTGCTCCATTTGGCGGATTCTCGCATGTTCCCAACAAGGCTCGGAAACGTCAGCCAGAGCAGGTACTGTCGTAGAACACATGTTCGTATTGGGCATCGATCCCGGGCTGTCCGCCACTGGATATGGACTGGTGGAGGGCACGAATCCTCCGACCGCTCGGCTCGCGGGTGTCATCCGCACTGCCGTCGACCTTCCGATGTCGGAGCGCCTCGCTGAGCTGCATCAGGGGCTGACCAGCGTCGTGGCCGACGCCAACCCCGATGTCATGGCAATCGAGAGTGTCTTCACCAACCGCAACCTTCAGACCGCGATCTCGGTCGGTCGCGCCTCTGGGGTGGCTCTCCTGGTCGCCGCCCAGGCAGGTCTGCCGGTGTTCGAGTACGTGCCCACCGCGGTGAAATCGGCGATCACCGGGGATGGGTCGGCGGGAAAGAGCCAAATCCAGGAGATGCTGGCTCGCCTCCTCCATCTCGCCGAGCCGCCACAACCGGCCGACTCGGCCGACGCCCTCGCCGTCGCCCTCTGCCATTTGCGGGCTGCCCCTCTCGAGGCAAGACGATGATCGGGCGATTGCGGGGCACCCTGGTCTCGAAGCGCGGCGAAGTGGTCTGCCTCGAAGTCGGTGGGGTCGGATACGACGTGACGATGACGCCTCGAAGCCTTGCCACTCTTCCCGGGATCGGCGAGGAGGTGGTGATCCATACTCATACCCATGTCCGTGAGGACGAACTGAGTCTCTTCGGCTTCGTCTCCGAGCCTGATCGTGACCTGTTCAAGATCCTCCTGGGTGCGGCAGGAGTCGGACCCAAGCTGGCGCTGGCCATGACGGCCACCCTCAGTCACGACGAGATCATTCGAGCCATAGTCACTGAGGATTCGGACGCCTTGACTGCTGTGCCCGGTGTCGGCAAGCGTGGAGCGCAACGAATAGTCCTCGAACTGGCACCGAAGCTCACTGGCAAGGACGCCGAGATCGTCGGCTCCCCGGCCACCGTCACCGTTCGTCAGGCTCTGGAAGGGCTCGGATACTCCACTGAAGAGATCAACGGTGTCATGCCCGAGCTCGATCCCGGTGCCACCATCGAACTTCAGATCACGACCGCCCTCAGGGCACTCGGTCGGAGGTAGGCCCATGCGAGAGGACAGCCTTCTCAATCCAGTTGTCGAGAACGAGGAAGAGGTATCGCTTCGCCCGAAGCGGATCGAAGAATTCATCGGCCAGAACCGGGTGCGGGAGCGGCTGCGGATCTCGCTCGAGGCGGCACGTAAAGAGAGTCGTGCCCTCGATCACGTCCTCCTCAGCGGCCCACCCGGTTTGGGAAAGACAACCCTTGCCGGTGTGATCTCCCACGAGCTTGGGGTGACGATGCGGATCACCTCCGGCCCCGCCCTGGAGCGGCCCGGTGACCTGGCGGCCATTCTCTCCAACCTCGACGACGGTGGCGTGTTCTTCATCGATGAGATTCACCGTCTGCCCCGTGCCGTCGAAGAGATCCTCTATCCGGCAATGGAGGACTTCCAGCTGGACATCGTCCTCGGCAAGGGCCCCACCGCGCAATCGATCCGCCTCGACCTGCCTCGATTCACTCTTGTCGGCGCGACCACCCGGAAAGGGAAGGTCACCGCACCGCTGCGTGATCGCTTCGGGATCGAGGAAAGACTCGACTACTACGAGACCGAGGACTTGACCCGCATCGTGATTCGCTCCGCCTCCATCATCGATGTCGTGATCGACCCGGTCGCCGCCGAGGTGATCGCATCACGAAGTCGATCGACACCGCGGATCGCCAACCGACTGCTGGCCAGGGTCCGTGACTACGCCGTCGCCAGAGCCTCGGGCACCATCGACCCCGACGTCGCCGACGAGGCACTCGGCGTCTACGAGGTCGACCAACTGGGTCTGGACAAGGTCGACCGTTCGATCCTCGACGCCGTGATCAACCGTTTCGGTGGGGGCCCGGTCGGGCTTTCCACACTGGCCATCGCGGTCGGCGAGGAACCGGAAACGGTGGAGGACGCCTATGAGCCCTTCCTGCTCCAGTCGGGCCTCCTCAAGCGGACTCCTCGCGGCCGGGTAGCCACGG
>DATDJH010000006.1:0-2041 GCA_036520635.1 Acidimicrobiia bacterium | reverse complement strand
CCTCGTCCCTATTGCGCCAGCCCGGCGCTTGCGAGCGCATCGCCGAGCCGCATCGATGCTCCCCCCACCGGGGCCACCCGGTGCTCCAGCCCCATCCGATCCAACTCCTCAACCCGACGAGCCTCGAACGGGATCGACCTGACCTCCCCGGCCAATCCGATCTCCCCCCACGAGGCGAGTTTCCCGAGCGGAATGTCGAAGGCAGAAGACGCCACGGCGATGGCCACCGGAAGGTCGGACCCGGGGTCGTCGATCCGCCAACCGCCCACCACGTTCACGAAGACCTCCTTGTCGTACAGAGGGATCCCGGCGTGACGATGGAGCACGGCGAGGACCTGATTGACCCGGGTCGGGTCGAGGCCGCGGATCGACCTCCTGGGCTGCGGCTGATTGCTCGGCGACACCAGGGCCTGGATTTCGACGAGGATCGAGCGCCGGCCCTCGACCGCCGGATAGATGACGGTGCCCGGCACCTCGGGCTGCCATCCCTCGAGAAACACCTTCGATGGATCGTCCAACTCGAGAAGGCCCTCCGAGCTCATGTCGAACATCCCCGAGACGTGAGTGGCCCCGTAGCGATTCTTGATGCTGCGTAAGACCCGAAACCCGCGGTCGGGGTCGCCCTCGAGATAGAGAACCACGTCAACCATGTGCTCGAGAAGCTTGGGCCCCGCCAGCCCACCCTCCTTGGTGACGTGGCCCACTAGTACCACCGCGGTGCCGGTCGTCTTCGCCAGCCTCACCAATCGGCTTGCGCTCTCTCTCACCTGGGCCACACCACCAGGTGCGGAGGGGATTTCGGGCACGGATACGGCCTGGATCGAATCCACGATCAGAAGCTTGGGGCGAAGTCGTTCGACGAGGGCAACGATGGCGTCGACGTCGTCATCGGCAATCAAGGAGATCTCATCGTCGCCTATGCCAAGCCTCCCCGCACGCATCGCCACCTGCTGGGCCGACTCCTCGGCCGACGCAACAACCACATGAAGGCCCCTCTGCGCAACCGCCCCTGCAGTCTGAAGGAGCAGGGTCGACTTGCCGACACCCGGCTCCCCTCCCAGAAGGAGGACCGATCCGGGGACGAATCCACCACCGAGTACCCGGTCGACCTCGGGCCAGCCGGTCGGTTCCCGTTCGGACGGCCCTTTGGCGGCCTCAGTCAGAGAAAAGGTCCGGGACGGCTGTACCGATTTGGCGGCGCGAGTCTGGTCCTCGACCAGAGGGTCACTGACCCCGCATTGAGGGCAGAATCCCATCCACTTCGGGGAGACATGCCCGCAGTTTTCGCATCTGAAAGCCATTGCAGACTCCGTATCCGGTTACCGGTTGCGACGTCGCGCAGCGAGAATGAGCGCCGCCACCAGACACGCGACAATGAGGGTCGCGGCCAGTAACGAGCCAAGGGTCCACGGCTCATATGTTCTGACCACCGACACCAACATGCCCGTGGCACAATAACTGTCCTAGGAGGGACGTGGCTTCACGCAAATGTGATCAGTGCGGCGCGACCGTACCGCCGGACGAGCAGTTCTGTCCGTCCTGTGGGTCATTCATGGACCCTTTGGTACCGGAGCCGCCTGCGCGCCGGGACAACATCATCTCGGTGAGCTCCGACGGCAATTACGAGGAATTCAACCTGGACAACCCTCCACAGGAGGAATCTCCACCCCGGAACAAAGGCACATCGGACGGTGGCGAAGTTTCCTGTCCTTCATGTTCGGCGTCCAATCCGGCGTCGAACCGACACTGTCAGGAATGCGGAGCCAGGCTGCGCCAGGGCCCGTTGCCCACGGCTCCCCGTCCCGCGGTTCAGGCCACCGCCGGCGTGCGAGCCGCGCTGGCGATTAGTGCTCTCCTCTTCGCAGTCGTCGTGATCGCGGTCCTCTTCAACGTTTTCAGCGGTGAGGACACGCCATCATCGACCACCCTCACCCCTTCCAGTTCCACCGCGCCGACATCTCAGGAGCTGGCCCCGATCGAGCCCATCTCCGTCGTATGCGATCCCCCAGGCATCGGCTCCTTTGTCTGTGACAACCTGATC
>DATDJH010000005.1:0-8531 GCA_036520635.1 Acidimicrobiia bacterium | reverse complement strand
GGCATCACCCCAGATCAGCAAAGTGGGAACCTCTATGTTTGGAAGCAGGTCACGGGTGTCTGCCTGTGCCAACGCCGTCGCCATGAGTCTGAATCCGTCCGGCCGAAAGCCAGACATGATGCTGGCCAATTCACTTCGAATGTCCTCGGTGGCCAACTCGCCGAACATCCCGGGCACATACTTCGACGTGAATGCCTTTGGCGGAAGGGAAGCATCTTTGAGAGAAGCGGCGAGTCTCTCCTCAGGCACTGGTTCCGGGAGCGAGCCCTTCCAGCCGGCGTAGGTATCAGCCAGGATCAAAGACCGCACCCGGGTCGGGTGTCGCCGATAGAACACCTGGGCAAGAAGCCCTCCCCACGAAAGACCGAGAACATGGGCGCGCTGAACTCCGACGGCATCGAGGAAAGCTGCGAGACAGTCCGACCAGTCGTCGATCCCAAACCAGTCCGGGGCGTCGGATGATTGACCGGCGCCGGGAGCGTCCCATGCGATGACAGTGAACTGGTCCGACAGGCTTTCGAGTTGCGGCCTCCAGACCCGGGAGTCGACCGCAAAGCCGTGCAAGAGAACAAGGGGTGGGCCGTGGCCGGCCTTCTGGTAACTGACGGAAAGGCCGCTCACGTCAACCGCTGGCATCATGCTGGTCGAATCAGCCCTCGAGGATGCCGGGATCAGCGGGCACGTCGACCGAGTGCTCCCGAAGCGTCTCCAGCGATATCAGGTCGAGGGCCCGCTCGTGAGTGGAAGCGAGGACGACGGGCGCCGCCGCCCCATCGTGATGCGCCCGCAGCCAATTCGAGGCCGTCACACACCAACGGTCACCGGGGGCCAAGCCCGGGAACAGATACTCGGGCATCGGCGTGCTCAAGTCGTTGCCGATCCCGCGTTGATGATCGAGAAACTCGGAAGTGACCACGGCGCACACGGTGTGGCTACCAATGTCCTCCGGCCCGGTCACGCAGGTGCCGTCGCGATAGAAGCCGGTGAGCGGATCCACGCCACAGGGCTCCAAGTCACCGCCCAGCACGTTGCGTTCGCTCACCGGCCCCAGTATCGCGTTCTGGTGAAACGCAAGTGGCCAGTTATCTGGCCAACACCACTTTCAGAGCACCGGTCTCACTTGCCCGACCGAACACGTCATATGCCTCTTCGAACTGCTCCATCTTGAAGGTGTGGGTGACCAGCGGGGAAGGGTTGATCATCCCGCTCTGGATCAGGCCCAACAGTGTCGGGGTGGAGTAGGTGTCCACCAGCCCCGTCGTGATGGTGACGTTCTTGATCCACAGCTCCTCGAGATGCAAGGTCGCAGGTTCCCCGTGAACTCCGATGTTGGCGATCCTGCCTCCCGGGCGGACCAACGAGGTAGCCAACTCGAACGCGGCGGGGACTCCGACGGCTTCCATCGACACGTCGGCACCGAGGCCGTCGGTCATCTCCTTGACGATCCTCACCGCGTCCTCGCGCCCGTTGTTGATCGTGAGATCAGCTCCGAACTGCTTCGCAGCCTCGAGCCTGCTGTCCGCCAGATCGATCGCAATGATGTGGCTAGGGCTGTAGAGCCTGGCACCAAGGATGGCAGCGAGGCCGATTGGGCCTGCACCGACCACCGCGACGACATCGCCCGGACCGACCCTGCCATTGAGGACACCAACCTCGTAACCCGTCGGGAGGATGTCAGCCATCATCAGGATCTGCTCGTCGCTGACGCCGGCGGGAACCGGGTAGGTCGATGTGTCGGCGAACGGGACCCGGACGTATTCGGCCTGGGTGCCATTGATCTTGTGGCCAAGGATCCATCCGCCGCCGCCAAGGCACTGGCCATACTGACCCGCCCGGCAATATCGACAGGATCCGCACGCGGTGATGCACGAGACCAGAACCCGATCTCCTGCTTTGACGGTCTTGACTCCGGAGCCCACTTCTTCGACGGTTCCGACGGCCTCGTGGCCGAGGATCCGGCCATCGGTAACCGCAGGGACATCACCTTTGAGAATGTGCAGGTCCGTTCCGCAAATGGTCACAGCGTCAACGCGGACGATGACGTCTGTGCTGTCAATGATGATTGGCTTTGGGACTTCCTCCCAAGCCTTGAGGCCTGGGCCGTGGTAGACGATTGCTTTCATGAGGGGCCTCCTCTCGAGGGGCGTGAAAGTTCCAACTACCGCGACCGTACGGCCGGAGGGGTGAAGACTTGTAGGGCCAAACGGCCGTAATGCGGCTGCTCAGCCCCGGCAGGCGAAGATGTCCCAGCCACCGCCGTCGTAGACGGCCCAGGCCGCGGCGGCGGTCGACGCCACGGGGTCGGTGGGATCGGCACCGGAGAACCCGGCAGCTTCGGCCCGCTCCTCCCAGTACTGGGGTAGATGTTGGAACAGCCCAACTGCCCCGGTGCGTAAGTCGGTCGAATTGGGGTCGAATCTCGACTCGCACCAGGCGACCCGCACCGCCCGGTTCACGTCCTCGGCCGCGAAGTAGAGCGATACCAACGCCCTGACCTGGACCTGGGACAGCCAACCAGAAGTCTCTGAGAGCATCGATGCCGTGGATGGCTGCTCCGAGCCTGAAGGGTCGGATGGGTCGGTGGTCGCTTCGAGGTCGTCGGTGCTCGAGGTGTCATCGGTCGCCGAGAGCTCTGCCGTATCCCCGGCCAGGAGGGCGAAGGTGAGTCCGGCGTAAGCACCTGTGGCATGCCCGAGACTCGCGGCCGCGGCCTCGGTTTCGAGCTGATTTACAGTCGTGTCTGGAGCGTCGAACGCGGCAAATCCAGCCATTGCCAGAAGGGCCACAGCTGCCCATCCAGCGACGAACGACAGGCGTCTCAAACGCATATGAAGCGACTCCACCAGCGGCTCAGACCGCTGCCCAAGGGTGGCCAACCCTACCCATTTGTGGATAAGTGCGACAACTCGGTTTGGGTCAGTTCCCGGCATTCTCCAAGGCCGCGAAAACCGCCGACCAGTGTTCTTTTGTGGGATCGAGCATGTCGAAATGCCCGAGCCCGGCGAACACCTCAACCCGGGCAGTGTCAGTGAGCCGGCTGCTGTGGATAACAGGCACCAGTTCGTCTTCCTCGCCGTGCACCAGGAGTGTCGACGACGGCGCTTCGAGGGTCGGTGGGGCTCCCGAGCTGAGAAGACGTCTTGCCTCGCCACTGCCTGGTCCGTCGGCTCCCGCCAACGCCGAGAGGTCGGTCACTGCGGCCAGACCCACTGTGAGCCCGACCGGCGAGCTAGAGGGACGGTTCGCAGCCCACAGTGCGAGATAGCCACCCGCGGAGTGGCCGATGATCGAGGGGTGAAGCCCGCTTGCTTCAGGGATCTGGCGGACATGGTCAAGGGCAAGTCTGATGTCCTGTCCCGACGCAGGCCAGCCCCCTCCGTCGCCAAGTCGTCGATATTCGACATTCCAGGTGGCCCAACCCCTCTTCGCCAGGTCGACCGCCAGGGTCTCGATCGAATCTCTCTCGTACTGCTGGCGCCAGAAGCCGCCATGCACGAGGACCGCCAGCCCTACCGGGTCGGAGCCGGGGAGTCGTAGGTCGCCGAGGTTGTCCGGATGAGGCCCGTAACGGAGTGTCTCGAAAGGCACCGCAGCGCGATTGGCCAAATGTCGAAGGGCGTCCTGGTAGCCGCTGAGACCCCGGCCGTAGATGGTCCGAACACATGCGGCCGACACCAGTGAAATCCGTCGCCACTGCTCCCTCTCTTTCACATTGGAGATGTGGACTTCGACTGCCGGAAGTCCGACCGATTGCAGGGCATCGCCGAGGGCTCGCGAGGTGTGGGTCAGGGCTCCTGGGTTGATGACGATGCCGTCCGCCTCGATGGCACCGTGAATCGCTTCGACCAATTCCCCTTCATGGTTGGACTGGAAGAAGGAGACCTCCACTCCCAGCGAGCCGGCCCAATCTGCGATTTGTCGCTCCAGATCCGCCAAGGTGGCCGATCCATACATCTCAGGTTCGCGGCTTCCAAGCAGGTTGAGATTGGGGCCGTTGATAACCAGGACTCGCATCAGGCAACCATCGGCAGATGATCGGGGATGAGGGTTCGCGCCTCCTCCACCAGACTCTCGGGGAGATGACCGGGTTCCAAGTCGTAGATCGTGGACACAGCCTTCTTGACGGCCTTGATGACCTTCGAGTTGTCGAGACCCGGCGATCGGTCGGCGAGGGCCCCGGATGTCCTCGGGTCCCAGTCGATGTGAAGCGCCCGATAGACCGGGATCAGGACGTTGCGGATGCTCTCTCCGTCATCGACGACAATGACCCCGCCGATGTGGGCGGCGCCGCGCACCAGACGCTGGCCGACTCCCATTACCTTGACCCGGCCTCCGACGTTGACCGACCAGGATCCGGGGCAGTATTCGCCTCGCACCTCGCCAATCCGGGCGTCGATGCCGAGGCTTTGAAAGGCCTCGACCATCACTCCTGAGATCATCTGAAATCGACTGTGAATACCGCCTTGGGGCTCGTTGTCCGCCAACGCCAGGGAAAAGGCGAGCGTCTGCCCGTGGAATACGGCCGCCCGACCGCCGGCGAGCCGTTCCACAGCGCCGAACCCGTGGGCTTGGGCGGCTCTGACCGCGAGCGGGTAGCCCGGCTGAACTCGATCGGCGCGTCCGAAGGCAACGATCGACCCGGGCACATGAAGACGGAACACGCCTTCGATGTCTCCACGGGCGACAGCAGAAAGGGTGGCATGTGCAACTGCCACGTCCATGGCTGGATGATCGGGGTAGGAGTCCTCGACCAGCGTGAGCTTTTCCACAACCAAGAGGATAAGTAGTCCACTGTTACCGTTTGGGGAACCGCGCCGTATCGGGAACGTCGATGGCCGGTTCATCCGTTGAGTTCGCGGGTGAGGGGCAATCGAAAGGAGGGTGCGTGCGAAAGGCGTATCGTTTTCTTGCGCTGACGGCAGCCGCCATGCTCCTCTTCGCCTGTGGAGGTGCCCCCTTCGCCTCTTTGGGTCGGCGCAGCTCCGATTGGATCTCCGAGCCGACGATCGTTACCACCACCACGGTGCCGATCACCGTGCCCTCGGTCATCAGGTCGGATGTCCTCCGGTGGTTCAACGACACCATCGTCACCACCGCGCCACTCGACAACCCTGTGGCCGTCGAAGACGAGATATTCGCCCGTCGGGCTGGTGATCTTTTCATACAGGCCAGCCGCGCCGAGATGCTGGCCATCTTGCCTGAGATCAGATTTCCGGCCACGGTGCCGTTTCTCGCCGAGTACGTGACCTCACAGGTGGTGTTTGACAACGACGGTGAGCTGTCGTCGGATCCGGTCGCCACCTTCGGGATCTGGTCCTCAGAGCCGTACACCAGGTCGCGGTCTGTCGCTCAGTTGGCAGTTCTCGAGATTTCCTCGGATCCAGAGGCTGCTGCCGCACTGCAGCAACCTGATGGCGACGTCTCATGCGCTCGTTTCGCAGATCGCACGACGGCGGTGTGTGAAAGCTTCTCTGTCGAGGGGAGGCCCATTTGGTCGCTCACTGCTGACAACGGCACCACGCTGGTCTGGTTCGAGGGGATCTATCGATACGAGTTGTTTGGCAGGTCCTTTGTCCCCTTGCAGACTCTGCAGCAAATGGCTGTCGAATCGGTGGCCCTTGCGGACCTAGAGCCTCTTGGGGGATAACCTCGGTCCAAGTCCGAGCCGAGGAGGCCCACCATCTTCCACTCCAGTGGCTGGTGGACATACATGCGTTATGACGAGGAGCATGATCGCCCCGACATCGATCGTGCCCTGCTCCGTCGTGTCTGGAGCTATGGCAGGCCCTACCTCTCCAGCCTGATAGGGATTCTGGGCACCATCTTCATCATCTCCGGGCTGGGCGTTGTCCCTCCGATGGTGATTCGACTCCTGCTCGACGAAGCGATCCCAGACAAGGACATACGCCAGTTGAGCCTCCTGGGGCTGGCGATGATCCTGGTGCCGTTGATCAGTGCGGTGGTCGGAGTCGCCCAACGATGGTGGTCGTCGCGGGTGGGAGAAGGGATCATCTATGACCTCCGTCGAGAGTTGTTCGCCCACCTGCAGCGAATGTCTCTGCGGTTCTTCACGGCGACCAAGACCGGGGAGCTGATGAACCGCCTGAACAGCGACGTGGAGGGTTCGCAGTCGGCGATCACCGGGACCTTGATGACCATCATCTCCAACATCGTCATGGTGGTGATCATCCTCGCCGTCATGCTCGCGACCGACTGGCGACTGACGCTTCTCGCGGTGGCTGCCCTGCCGCTCTTTGTGCTTCCGGCGCGACGGGTGGCCAGAGTCCTGCGGCGCATGACCCAGCAGCTGATGGAGCAGGAGTCCAAGATGTCGGGGACCCTCCAGGAGAGCTTCAATGTCAGCGGCGCTCTCCTCGTCCGCCTCTTTGGTCGATGGGACGAGATGGCAGAGCGATTTGGGGAGCAGGCGGCCCAGGTTCGAGACCTCGAGGTGAGACGGGCCATGGTGGGCCGAGGGTTCTTCGCGGCCCTGGGGCTGGTGGCGGCGGTCGGAACCGCAACCGTGTTTTGGGTCGGTGGGTATTTAGTGATCAACGATCAGCTGACCACAGGGGACATCGTCATGTTCTCGTTCCTCCTGGTCCAGCTCTACGGGCCCTTGGCCGGGATCTCCAACTCACGCGTCGAATTCGCTACCTCGCTTGTGTCTTTCGAGCGGGTGTTCGAGGTCATGGACCTCGAGGTCGATATCCCCGATCCCGAAGAGGCCGAGCCTCTGGTCCCGGCTCAGGGGAGGGTCGAACTTCGTGATGTCTCGTTCCGATATCAGAGTGACGGGCCTGAGGGGCTGGAGGCGGTAAAGCGGTTCTGGGACCGGGATCCAGGCGTTGCTCCGGCCGTGGCCTCGGCGTCGACCCGGGAATGGGCGATCAAGAATGCGTCGTTCGTGTCCGAGCCGGGAACTCTGACCGCCCTCGTCGGGCCTTCAGGAGCCGGTAAGACCACTATCTCCTATCTGGTGCCAAGGCTCTATGACGTCACCGAAGGCGCGGTGTTGCTCGACGGCCACGATGTTCGCAACGTCGCACTCCGCGAGCTTGCCGCTTCTGTGGGCGTCGTCACCCAGGAGACCTATCTCTTCCACGACACCATCGCCGCCAACCTCCGGTATGCCAAGCCAACCGCCGAGCTGGACGAGCTGGTAGCGGCCTGTCAGGCGGCCAACATCCACGAGATGATTACCAAGCTTCCCATGGCGTACGAGACCGTGGTCGGAGAGCGCGGCTATCGACTCTCAGGTGGTGAGAAGCAGCGGATCGCGATTGCCCGTGTCTTGCTCGAGGATCCTCGAATCCTGATCCTCGACGAGGCCACGTCGCATCTCGACTCCAGATCTGAGGCTCTGATTCAGGAGGCGCTCGAGGTCGTGATGGAGGGTCGGACATCGATAGTCATCGCTCATCGCCTCTCGACTGTCCGGGCGGCTCACCAAATCCTGGTCCTCGACGACGGCCAAATAGTGGAACGGGGAGATCACGCCACTCTGGTGGCCCAAGGTGGCCTCTATGCGTCGCTTTACCGCACCCAATTCGCGGAGTCGGCGTCGGCCTGAATCATGCTCCTCGGATCAGGTTGTCGATCAGGAGTTGCTGATTGGTGGCGAGCAGGAGGGTCTGGGAGTCATGGGAAAGCCAGAGGCTGGGCCCGACCCTGAGCCACACATTCTTGGGAATCGCGTCGAGATGGCGCCGTTTGCGTGCCGAAGGTGGGGCATAAACGAGGACCGTCGGGGCAGGTGCGGCAAGCGCGTCCAGATGGTCGATCAGGTCGTAGCTCCCGAACAAATATGCCATCCCTTCGGCAGGGTCCACGGGCCCGGTGTCGGAGAACCAATCGACCTGCCCGCAATCGGCGCAAGCAGTGATCGCGACCCGACCCACCCAGGTCGGTTGGTGCTCACACAACTGAGAAACGCTCATAGAGGGCAAGCTAGGAAGAGGCAGGGACAAGAAATCCGGCGCAGCCGGATTTCCGTTATACGGTCTACGTATTACGTACTACTCAGAACGTATTACGTCTCGATGATCGGCACTTCCTGGGTGTCTTCGATCCGGGTTCCGGGGACCAGCAGCACGGGGAGATGCGACTTGTCGATCACCCGTGCGGAGACACTGCGCCAGGCCTCCTCCGTGAACAGCCGCCGGGTCGCTCCCATCATGACCAACTCGGCCCCAACGTCCTCGGCGGTGTTGATGATCGCCTCCGCGGGATCGTCCCCCTCGACGAAGCGGACATCGGCAGACATCCCCGCCGCCTGCAGGGCGGCGACGATCGGCTCCACTGCGCGCAAACCCCGCTCCTCCAGGTAGCGGGCGGCCTTGGCTTCGGCGTCGGATGAGTCGATCGGGGAGTCGTCGAGGAAGGAGCGTCGGACGTCGTCGTCCAGGGCCTCGAGAAACGACCTGGGGACCCTCACCACGGTCATGACCGTCACGCGTCCATCCTCGGACCGAAGACGGTCGCAGAGATCTGCCACCGGTGCGGAAGGAAGGACCCCGGTCGTGGCGATC
>DATDJH010000004.1:0-15220 GCA_036520635.1 Acidimicrobiia bacterium | reverse complement strand
CGGACCTGGTTCTGGACCAACTCACCAACAGTGCGGATACGGCGGTTACCGAAGTGGTCGATGTCGTCGGTGAGCACTTGGACTTCGGTTCCCTTGTGGGTGACCATCGTCTTCTCGCCGGCGTGAAGGGCGACCAGGTACTTGATTGCATCGATGATGTCTTCGTCCCGGAGCAGCTGGAGACCTTCGGCGCGGTAATCGGAGGGCGACTCCTCGCGGTACTTCTGGCTGATCTTGTAACGCCCGACACGGGTCAGGTCGTAGCGCTTGGGGTTGCGGAACAAGGTCTGGATCAGGCCACGGGCCGACTCGACGGTGGTTGGCTCACCGGGTCGCAGCTTGCGATACAAATCGAGAAGGGCGTCTTCCTTGTCTGCGGCAGTGTCCTTCTCGATCGTGTTTCTTATCGATTGCGCACCACCGAATATCTCGAGGATCTCCTCGTCGGTCTCGGCGATGCCAAGCGCCTTGAGGAAAGCCGACACGTACTGGCGCCGCTTGCGATCGACACGAACACCAATGGTGTCCTTCTTGTCGGTGTCGAACTCGAGCCATGCCCCCCGTCCCGGGATGATCTTGCCGGAGTGGATGAGCTTGTCCGAGGTCTTGTCGGCGGTGACGTCGAAGTAAATGCCAGGCGACCGGACCAGCTGGGACACGATGACCCGCTCGGTCCCATTGATGATGAACACGCCCTTCTCGGTCATGATGGGGAAGTCGCCGAGGAAGACCTGCTGCTCCTTGATCTCGCCGGTGGAGCGGTTCATGAACCGGGCGGTGACAAACAAGGGCTGGGCGTAGTTGGAGTCGCGCTCCTTGGCGTCCTCGAGACTCATCTGAGGCTCGCCGAAGCGATGATCTGTCAGCTCGAGGGCGAGGGAGCCGGTGAAATCCTCGATCGGACTGATCTCTTCGAAGATCTCGCGGAAGCCCTCATCGAGGAACCAGCGGAAGGATTCATGTTGAACTGCAAGCAGATCGGGTAGGGGGAGAACTTCGGGAATCTTCCCGAACGAGAAGCGCTCAGCCACGCGCGAAGCCAAGAGGTGCCTCCTTGGAGATACAGATTAGGGAGAGATAGGGGTGACGCAGACAAGGCATGCTAACAGACGCGTCAGCATGCCTCCAATCGGACATCTTAACTTTTGGAGCCGGGCCGGTTGAGGCCTGGCTCGGACCCGAGGGTCGATAGTCATCATATCGCGGGGTTTCAAAACGCGTCAAGGTCTTGGGCGAACGGTTACCAGGTACAGATCGAATCCGCCGTACCATCCCGCCGTCTTGGCCAAGCACTCGTCTCCTCGTTCGGCGGTGGTCTGGGTGACGATCGTCGTCGCCCTCGCCGCCTTCGCTGCCATTGGGCTCGGGTGGTCCGAGCACGTCGCAGCGGCCGGAACCGTGGTGGCAACGAATGTGCGCTACGCCGGCATGCCGGTCGAGGGGATCCCCGCCGATGACGTCGAGCCCTTGGTCGCCGACCGGGCCATCGACCTCTTAAGTCACAACCTGACCCTCGTGGTGGCTGATCGAGAGGTCTCGGTCCCTCTCGGCGAGCTCGGCTTCAGCTACGACAGCGACGACACCACCAAGGCCATCGTCGATGCCCGGCACAGCGGGCAGCCCTGGGACCAGTTCGCAGCATGGGTTGCCGGCCCCTTGGTCGAACACAGTGTCGGCGAGTCGTGGTCCTTCGACCCGGAGCTGGCGACGGCGACTCTCGCCTCTTTGCAGGCACTCAGGCCGGAGCCGGCAGTGGAGCCCCGCCTCACCAGTGAAGGAAGCGAATCGGTAGACGTGGTCCCCGGTCAGATGGGCTCGGTCGTCGACATCGACTCCTTGGTCCGGGCGCTTGCACGAATGAACCTGCTCGACCCTCCACAGCAGTTGGAGGCCGAGTTGATAGAAGAGCCGCCTGCGATCTCGGACGAGAAGGCCCAGAGCACCGCCGATGAGCTGAACGAGTTGACCAGAGCCGGCGCCTTGGTCTCGATCCACGGACACTCCCGACTCATAAGCGCGAAAGAGCTACGAGACCGCTTGATCGTCACCGCAAACGATGAGGGATTCGAGCCGGCGTTCAATCAGGTGAGCCTCCAGACGCTGCTCGAGGACAAGTTCCCGCAGCCTGTCGGAGAGTTCAAGGATCCCGTCTTCGATGTCATAGACGATCAGGTGCGAGTGCTGACGCCTGGAGTGCCCTATCAGGTCTGCTGCAACGCCGACTCGGCCCATCAAGTGGCACAGGGAGTGCTCGGAGGATCAGCCGGTCCCTTCGAGTTGACCGCCAAGACGGCCGATGACCCGGTGACTAGAGCCTGGGCCAGTGGGTCGATGATCGTCGAGCCCGTCGGAGAGTTCACCACCAAGCATCCCTGTTGTGAGTCGCGAGTCACGAACATCCACCGCATTGCCGACCTGGTGCGAGGGGTCTATCTCCTGCCCGGGGAGACCTTCTCGATCAATGAGTTCGTCGGACCGCGCACCGTGGCTGGAGGGTTTGTGTATGCGGGAGCGATCCGCCAGGGCCACTTGGTAGAAGAGGTGGGAGGCGGGGTTTCGCAATTCGTCACCACCACATTCAACGCGGCCTATTTCGCTGGTCTCGATTTCGACGAGTATCGGAGCCACACCATTTACTTTTCTCGCTACCCCTACGGGCGGGAGGCGACTCTGGGCATCCCCCACCCCGACCTGATTATCAGAAACACCACCGACTACCCGATCCTGATCTGGGACAGCTACTCCGGCACGACGCTGACCGTGACCGTCTACTCGACCAAGCACATCGAAGTCGAGGAGTTGGGTCAGAGGACGTCGAAGGCCGGTGCCTGCACCCATGTCGAGACCGATCGACAGAGGACCTACCCCGACGGGAAAGTGGTGGTCGACACTGTGGTCGCGGATTATCGGCCTGGAGAAGGGCTCGACTGCAGCGGTCAGCCCACTCCCGAGCCAACCGGCTGAAATCGGCCGTCCGAGCTCACCTGAATGAAATCAGGCCACCCACCACAGGGTCGTCACCGAGTCCGAGCATGTTTGCCACCAAAAGGGCGACCCCAAAGACGACCACAGCGAGAAGGAGCCCAAGCAACCAGGGGGGCAGGCGGCGCTTCAGGTGTCGTCCGCCGGACTTGTCTTGTTCCACGGCTCGCATTGTGGCCTGACGAATTCTGAACGTGATCATCAGCGGATTCCGGTGTCGTATGTCAGATCGCCGAGGTCCAGCGTTTGGTTGGCGACGATGGTTGCGGTGATTGGATCCGGGGCAACCATCGAAGCCTCGTCCGCGGCAAAGGTGATGACGACTTCACCGGGGGGAAGCGCGATCCGGAACGTTCCGTCCAAACTCGAGACAACCTGGAGCTCGGTTCCGTCGGACAGAGTCGCAATGACCTCGGTATCGGGCACAGGCCTAGGCGCGCAATCAGGGTCGGGAGGGTTGGTCTCGACCGGACATGTCGGCCCGGCGACCAGGCGACCGGTGATGGTGGCGCTGCTGTCGGCCGGAACGTGAGAATCGCAGGCACCCAGGGCAACGATCATCAGAGCTCCTGCGAGAAAGCATCTCATCTCTGTTTGACGTCCCCTGCCCAATCTCCGTTCCCAGACCCGACGAAGCGTGAACCGGGCCTTCATAGGATTCCCAGGATGAGCGCACTCTCCTGGGACCTCCTCCCCGACACGGCAGGAGTCGATGAGGACGGCCACCTCATGATCGGGGGGTGTGACCTCGTCCAACTCGCCGTTGAGCACGGGACTCCCCTCTTTGTCTACGACGAGGCCCATATCCGGAACCGATGCCGGGAAGCCGTGGCGGCGTTCGGCGCCGGCGCCGTCTATGCATCCAAGGCTTTCCTGTGTCGGGCCATGGCCCGTCTCGCTCACGATGAGGGCATGGCAATCGACGTCTCCACGGCAGGAGAGCTCCATGTCTGTCTCGAGGCAGGTGTGCCTGCGGATCGCCTCGTCTTCCACGGCAACAACAAGTCGCGCAATGAGTTGCGCCGGGCTCTCGAGGCGGGAGTCGGTCGGATCGTCGTGGACAGCTTCGATGAGTTGGACCGCCTGCAATCCCTCCACGAGTCGGGTCGGACCCCTCCCCGGATCCTGCTTCGGGTCACCCCGGGTGTGGAGGCCCACACCCATGATTTCGTTTCGACCGGCCAGGACGACTCCAAATTCGGGTTCACGGTCTCGTCCGGAGCGGCAGCCCGGGCCGTTGTCGAGGCCATGCAGTCGACCGCAGTCGACCTGGTTGGGATCCACGCCCACATTGGGTCCCAGGTGTTTCGGGTTGAGTCCTTTGCCGAGGCTCTGGGCGTCGTCGCCGGTTTCGCTCGCGACCTTGACCTGCCGGAGTTGTCGATTGGCGGTGGTCTCGGCGTGGCATACGTCGAGGGTGAGGTCGCCCCGAGCATCACCGAGTGGGCAGAAGCAATCAAGGGTGCCGCCGCCGCCCTCGGAGTCACTTCGAATCTGTTCGCTGAGCCGGGACGGGCGATCGTGGCGCAAGCAGCAATCACCCTCTACACGGTGGGCACCATCAAGGACCTGCCCGGCATCCGCACTTATGTCGCGGTCGACGGTGGGATGAGCGACAACCCGCGCCCGATCCTCTATGGGTCTGGCTACGAGACTTTCGTGCCGGCCAGGGTGAACGATGACCGACAGGCAAAGATCCGGCTGGTGGGGAAACACTGCGAGTCAGGCGACGTCTTGGTCCTGGACGGAACCGTTCCCGAGGGATTGGGAGTCGGTGATTTCATTGCCACCCCGGTGACCGGTGCGTATGGGCATTCGATGGGATCCAACTACAACAAGATCCTTCGACCTGCTGTGCTGTTCGCTTCTGGAGGCAAGGCCCGCTTGGTAGTTCGGCGAGAGACACTCGACGATCTGCTGCTCACCGATCTCGGATGATCCTCCCCACCAGCGCCTACCTACGATTCTGACCGTGCCCAATGAACCGTCCGACTTCGAACGTCTCACGGGCCCGGATCGACGTCGTGTCCCCCGGCCTCATGGGCTCGCCGGGTTGGTGGCGCTGATCGCAGTTGGGGTGGTCGTCGGGCTCGTGGCCCTCTATCCACCAAGTACCCCGGACATCGACCTCAGCGATTTCGGCTTCGCCGACGACGTCGTGCCAGCCACGGTCACCGCGGTCGAAATCGCAGAGTGTCCCGACTTCCCGGGCGTCGACTGTTCGATCGTCGAGTTCTCGGACGCAGAGGGAGTCGTGGTCCACACCCAGTCCTTCCCGGATGACGGATCGGCTCAGCCCCAACTCGAAGTAGGAGACGAGGTCTTCCTTTCAGTGGTCGACGCCGGGGATGGGACGAACCTCTATAACTATGCGGACCGCGACCGGACACTCCTTCTCGGCGCGGTGGCTCTGCTTTTCGCCGCCGCGGTCGTGGGCCTGGGCAGGATGCGGGGCCTGGCTGCACTTCTCGGACTCGGGATCAGCCTTCTCGTCCTACTCGGCTTCATCGTCCCGGCGATCATCGCCGGGGAGGACGCCGTCCTCGTTGCCGCCGTGGGCGGAAGCGCCATCATCCTCGTGGCTCTTTACCTGGCACACGGCTACACACCTCTCACTCACGTTGCAGCGGTCGGAGCCTTCGCCGCGCTCGCCTTGACCACAGCCCTCTCCTGGGGTGTCCTGGAACTTGCGCAGTTCACTGGCCTTGCCGGGGAGGAGTCGTACTACCTGCTCTTGATTCCCGGCTTCGACATCTCCGGCCTTCTGCTCGCTGGGATCGTTCTCGGAGCGATCGGCGCTCTCGACGATGTGACCGTTACCCAGGCCTCCGCGGTGTGGGAGGTGCGCCAGGCCAACCCTGCACTCGAGAGTGGCGACCTCTTCGCGTCTGGCTTGAGGGTGGGCCGGGATCACATCGCTTCCACGGTCAATACGCTCCTCCTCGCCTATGCCGGAGCAGCCATGCCACTTCTGATCTTGTTGAGCCTGTCCAGGCAGCCATTTGCGTCGATCGCAAGCTCTGAAGTGGTGGCAGTCGAAATCGTCAGAACTCTCGTGGGGTCGATTGGCCTCGTTGCTTCGGTGCCGATCACCACCTGGTTAGCGTCGCGACAGGCAATTGGTTCCTTGGCATGAAACGGCCTGTGATCGGTTGGAGGGAATGGGTCCAGTTGCCAGACCTCGGCGTGTTCGTCGTCAAGGCGAAGGTGGACACGGGCGCCGCCACCTCGTCGCTCCACGCATTCCAACTGGAGCGCTTCGAGAAGGATGGTTTCCCATATGTCCGGTTCGAAGTTCATCCCCGACAACGCTCGAAGCGGCCTTCGATCGAGTGCGAGGCTGTGGTCGTCAAGGAGACGGCCGTCCGCAACCCGGGTGGTCGCACCGAGCTCAGGCCTGTCATCGCCTCGACGCTCGTGATCGCCGGCCAGCAGATCGAGGCCCTGATCAACCTGACTGGAAGGGATGAGATGGGATACCGGATGCTTCTCGGCCGACGCACCCTGAGAAACCGGTTTGTGGTAGACCCCGGCAAGAGTTACCTGGGCCCGCGCCCCGTACGCAACGAGGAGACCGAGTGAAGATCGCCATCCTCTCCCGAAGAGCAAGCCTCTATTCGACCGCCCGGCTCCGTGAAGCCGCAATCGAGCGCGGCCACGAGGTCAGCATCGTCGACTACCTCCGTTGCTACATGGACATCACGGCCCGCCGCCCCAAGGTCCTCTACCGCGGGGAGACACTCAACCCTGAAGCGGTGGTCCCCCGAATCGGCGCCACCTACACCTACTACGGGGCGGCGGTGGTTCGCCAGTTCGAGATGGCGGGCATCTACTCGGTCAACGAGTCCCAGGCGATCAGCCGATCGCGCGACAAGCTCCGGTCTCTTCAGCTGTTGTCACGGGCGGGAGTGGGGCTGCCCACGACCGGGTTCGCCCATGCCACCCAGGACATCGGAGGGCTTCTCAAAGTCGCCGGCGGCCCACCGGTTGTGGTCAAGCTCCTCGAGGGCACTCAGGGTCTCGGTGTGGTGCTCGCAGAGACCACCAAGGCCGCCGAATCCGTGATCGGGGCCTTCCGGCAACTCGACGCCAACATCCTGGTCCAGGAGTTCATCAAGGAAGCGGGTGGGGCCGACATCAGGGCGTTCGTAGTCGGTGGAAGGGTGGTCGCCGCCATGAAGCGACAGGCTCCGCCCGGAGAGTTCCGAAGCAACCTCCACCGGGGAGGAACCGCGGAGGCGATCAAGTTGAGCCCGATTGAGCGGTCGATGGCGATTCGAGCTGCCAAGACGATGGAGCTGAACGTGGCGGGCGTGGACCTGATCCAGTCGTCCGAGGGTCCCCTGGTCATTGAGGTCAACTCATCTCCCGGCCTGGAGGGGATCGAAGGCGCGAGCGGTGTCGACGTCGCCGGCGAGATCATCGAGTTCATCGAAAACAACGCCGGCATGGAACCACCGCGTGGTCGCTCGCGGGCCTGAGATTCGGAACGACCCGATCACCGTTGGTGGGGAGGTCGTTGCGCCTGGAAGAAGGGGGCGGATCGATCTCCCATTCGCCAAGGTCCCGACCGGTGCTCAGGAGGTACTGCCGGTAGCGGTCATCAATGGCCGGAGACCCGGTCCGCATGTCTGGCTCTCGGGCGCCATCCACGGAGACGAGCTCAATGGAGTCGAGATCGTGCGCCAGGTGATGAGGCTTCTCGACGCCAAGACTCTCCGCGGCGCGGTAATTGCCGTTCCAATCGTCAACCCTCTCGGGTTCATCATCGAATCTCGGTATCTCCCGGATCGCCGCGACCTGAATCGTGCCTTTCCGGGATCTCTAAGAGGCTCGACCGCCTCGCGCCTGGCTCATCTGTTCATGCAGGAGGTTGTCAGCCAGTGCTCGATCGGGATCGACCTGCACACTGCTTCCAACCATCGGATCAACATCCCTCAGATCAGAGCCGACACGCACCATGCGGCGACCCTCCATCTGGCGCGGGCGTTCGGAGCTCCGTTCATCATCCACGCCCGGGTCCGTGACGGCTCGCTCCGGCAGGCCGCCACCGAGCTAGGTGCGACTGTCCTGGTCTACGAAGCGGGTGAAGCCCACCGATTCGATCGTGACGCCATCGAGGCGGGGGTGATCGGAGTCATGCGCACCTTGAGGTCGCTGCGCATGGTCGACATCAAGCTTCCCCGCGTGGGCACCACGAGGGTCATGCGGCGGACCAGATGGGTGCGAGCCCGTCGCGGTGGGTTGGCCAACATCACGGTGGAACTCGGTGAAGAGGTGACCAAGGGACAGGTGGTAGCGACCATCTCCGACGCCTTTTCGACACGGCCGACGACGATGACTGCGGTGTCGAGCGGCTACGTGGTGGCCCGAACCCTTCGCCCACTGGTGAACTCAGGGGATGCCCTGGTTCACATCGCCTCCCAACAAGGGCCCTATGTCGACGAGCCAGCGGAGAGAAGAAGGTGAGTTACGACGCCTTCTCGATCTCCTCTAGCCAGCGACGACGCACCGAGCGTCGCTCCTTCGGGGTGTGACCACCCCAAATGCCTTCGCTCTGGTTGGTCTCGATCGACCAGGTGAGGCACTCGTCAGCCACCGGGCAGCCGGCACAAACCGCCTTGGCCCGGGCAATCCCGACGAGGTCCTCCGGGTCGGGGAAGAAGTTCACCTCATCGACAACGTCGATACAGGCGGCTCCTTCCCTCCAGGGAGAGAACTTCACATCGAACATTGGTAGATCCATCTCTTTGCTGAATCGCGTCAACGCTTTGTCCGCCTTATTCGTTCCCAAAACGGGGGCGGATGACACTTCCCACGACCTTTCGAACCTTACGGTGTAATACCGGCGGCTCCAAAAGGCGCTATTCCGGCGCAGGCGAGATTCGGGCGCGGCCGATCTCGGCCCTGGCTACCGACCGACGATGCACCTCGTCGGGACCATCCGCGATCTGCAGCCAACGCCCCATCGTGTACAGGCCGGCGATCGGGAAGTCCTCTGTGAAGCCTGCAGCGCCAAACAGCTGGATGGCTCGATCGGCGACATAAGTGAGGACCGACGGGGCGACAACCTTGATGGCGGCGATCTCGGTACGAGCCGACTTCGCCCCCACGGTGTCGATCATCCAGGCAGTCTTGAGGACGAGCAGACGCGCCTGCTCGATCCGGATCCGCGCTTCGGCGACCCACTCCTGGATCACCCCCTGGTCCGCGAGAGGCTTGCCGAATGCGGTTCGGGACTGTGCCCGCTCGACCATCAGGTCGAGGCACCGCTCAGCAGCGCCAACTGCCCTCATGCAGTGGTGAATGCGCCCCGGTCCTAGACGGGCCTGAGCGATTGCGAATCCTCCACCCCGCTCGCCGAGAATGCTTGTCGCAGGTACTCGCACCCCATCAAAGAGAATCTGAGGGTGGCCGCCCCGATCCTGATAGCCGAACAGGGTGGGTTCTCGCTCGACTCTCACCCCGGGCGTGTCGAGCGGGACGATCACCATCGACTGGCGCCGATACGAGTCGGCATCGGGGTCGGTGACTCCCATCACGATGGAGAACTTGCAACGCGGAGAGGCCGCGCCCGAGCTGAACCACTTCCGACCGGTGATGACCAATTCATCACCATCGACGTCGATCCGGGTTCGGATGTTCGTGGCATCGGAACTGGCGACATCGGGCTCGGTCATCGAGAAACAGGACCGAATCTCACCCTCCAGCAGTGGTCCCAGCCAGGTCTCCTTCTGCTCGTCGGTCCCGAACATGAGCAGCACCTCCATGTTCCCGGTGTCCGGCGCCGAGCAATTGATCGACTCGGGGGCGATCTGAGGGCTGCGGCCGGTGATCTCGGCCAGCGGGGCATATTCGAGGTTGGTGAGCCCTCCCCCTAGGTCGGGGTCGGGAAGAAACAGGTTCCACAGGCCTTGGCTGCGGGCTTCCTTCTTGAGGACCTCAATGACCTCGGGGTGATGATGGGGATCGCCCGCAGTCGCCATCTGCTCCCGATAGAGCGATTCTGCTGGATAGACGTGCTGATCCATGAAGTCGCCGAGTCGGGCCTGTAACTCCTGGACCTTTTGTGAATGAGAGAAATCCATCGGTGCGCCGAACCTAGCCGTCAACCTCTTCGGGCTTTGGCTCCGGTTCGGATTCGGGAGGGGGGCGATCGAAGCTCATCGGCGGGATCGGAACCTGAGGTTGGCGGGTGCGCCCTCTGGTCAGCTCAGCAAACAGCAGGTATCCAGCCAAGAGGGCGACGAAGGTGAGCCGGAGGTAGAGAGCCGCGGCCAACCCGGCCGCCGCGGTGACCATGAAGACCACGTTTGCGATCATCTCGCCGCGTTTTGGTGCGATCTTCTCCAGAAGAGAGGTGAAGAGGTGGCCACCATCGAGCGGTCTGATCGGGAGCCAGTTGAGCAGGCCCCAGAACACGTTGACGTAGATGAGGTTGGTGACGATGAACCCGGCCACCCCATAGAAAGGACCGGTTGCCGAAGCCACCAGCCAAACCAGGCCGCCAAAGACGACGCCAACACCAGAACCGGCGGCGGCCACTGTGGCGCGCTTCCCTGGACCGAAATCGGCTTCAGGAACCGTCCATGAGGTCAAGCCGCCAAGGGTGTTCAACTCGATCTCCACATCCGAGCCGAAGCTGCGCGCCGTGAGGGCATGCCCCATCTCGTGGATGAGGATCGAGACGAAGACCACGGCGATCCAGGCAAAGATCAACTCAACGCTGCCCGTCTGGAGGCCGAGGAGGGCGGCCACCAGAAGGAAGGACGGCCGGACGGTGACCGGGATCCCGAGTAGTCGAAACGAAAGCACGTGCTCATATTGGCCGACCGAGGACCTGCTGCCCAACGAGGCCGTTAGCCTCGGCACATGCACGATGACCTTCGGGCGGCTGTCGCCGCCGACATGCCACGTCTCAAAGAGATGCTTGCCGATCTGGTTCGGCTCCCCTCAGTCAGCGCACCAGGACACGATCAGGAACACGTTCGAGATGCAGCGAAGAGGATCGTCGCCATTCTCGAGAATTCCGGCTTCCACAACTCGCAGCTCCTCGAGGTGGACGGCGGCAATCCCGCGGTGTTCGGCGAAGTGCCTGCACCCGATGGAGCGCCCACCGTTCTTCTCTATGCCCACTACGACGTGCAGCCCAGCGGTCCGGTCAGCGAATGGCGGAACGACCCCTTTACTCCCATCGAACAAGAGGGGCGCCTCTACGGTCGCGGCTCGGCCGACGACAAGTCAGGCGTCGTCATGCACCTCGGCGCCGTTGCCGCCTTTGCGGGACAGCTACCGGTAGGGGTGCAAATCTTCTTCGAGGGTGAGGAAGAGGCAGGCTCCGCCAGTCTCGAAGGCATCCTCGAGAAATACTCCGACCTTCTGAAGCCAGACGTGATCGTCATCGGAGATGGCGGGATGTGGGAGGTGGATGTTCCGGCCTTCCTCACGTCGCTACGCGGAATCGTTGCGACCACCATCGAACTGAGGACCCTCAAAGCGGCGGTCCACTCCGGTGAGTACGGAGGCGTGTTTCCGGATGCACTGACCGCCATGGCACGGCTGCTGGCCACTCTTCACGACGACGACGGGAACGTCGCGATCCCAGGCTTGGTGAGCGAGGAGCCTGATGGCCCCACCATCCCCGAGGCGAGGGCGCGGGCCCTGATCGGAGTCGTCGATGGAGTCGAGGAGATCGGGACCGGCTCGCTCGCCTCCCGGCTCTGGACGAGCCCGTCGGTTTCGGTGCTCGCGATCGATGCACCCCCGGTGAGCGAGGCGATCAACCAATTGGTGCCAGTCACTCGGGCGAAGGTCAGTTTGCGGGTCGCCCCCCACCAGGACACCACCGCGGCCCTGGCCACATTGAAGGAGCACCTCACCGCCAACGCACCCTGGGGAACGACTGTGGAGTTTCTTCACGAAGAGGCCGGGCACGGCTCGGTAATCGACGTAGGGAGCCAGGCTGCCGAGGCCTGGAGGACCGGATTTCGAGAAGCCTACGGAACGGAGCCGGTGGAGATGGGTGCCGGTGGATCGATTCCGTTCATTGACACCTTCGCCGCGCTCTACCCCGGCTCACCGATCCTGGTTATCGGCTGCGCCGACCATTCCAGCGCCTATCACGCTCCCAACGAGAGCGTGGACCTCGGTGTCGTCGAGAAGTCGACTTTTGCCGAGGCGATCGCGCTGAGGGTGTTAGGTGGTTAGCGGGCGCCGGTAAACCCGACTTGCCGCCACGCCTCGTAGACCACCACCGCGGCCGCGTTGGCCACATTCAATGAGCGGACCTCGGCGACCATCGGGATCCTCAAGCGCTGTGTGATCCAGGGGAGCGCCTTGACTTCGTCGGGCAGGCCCACCGACTCGGGCCCGAAGAGGAAGGCATCGCCCTCCTCATATGCCACGTCGGTGTGCAGTTGGTCACCGTCGACTGTGAGGGCATACACCCGGGGTGCAGCGGACGCAGCCCGCCACGTGTCGAGATCAGGATGGACCGTGACCGAGGCGCGATCCCGGTAGTCCATTCCCGCCCGTCTCAGTTTGGCGTCGTCCATCGTGAACCCGAGGGGCTCGATGAGATGGAGCCGGCACCCGGTGACCGCCGCCAATCTCATGGCGTTGCCCGTGTTGGGAGGGATCTCCGGGTGATAGAAGACGATCTCGAACACGGTCAGCGAACGTCGAACAGGCGAAGGGCGGTGTCTTCGGCGTCGCGTAACCCGTCGTAATCCACCTCGATGGCCTCGATGCCTCGTGCGTCGGCAAGCACCCGGGCCTGGGGAGAGATGACCTGCGCGACAAGGATCCCCCGCACCGGCGACAGACGAGGGTCGTTCTCCAAACGCTCCAGATAGCGGGCGAGTTGTTCGACACCATCGATCTCGCCCCTCCGCTTGACCTCGATCGCAACGGTCGAACCGGTCAGGTCGGCGCAGAGAAGATCGACGGGACCGATGTCGGTGGGGAACTCACGCCGGATCAGGGAGAGGCCCTCCTCGAGGACCCAGGGACGATCAGCGAGCAGCGCCTGCAAATGGGCCTCGACGCCGTCTTTCTGGAGACCGGGATCATCTCCCAAGGAGTGGATGACGTCCTCGATGACCTCGTGGATCATGATGGTCAGCTTCTCCCCCTTGTTGTTGCTCACTTCCCATCGATCCTCGAACGTCTCAAGAAGGTTTGGGGCGACCATCCAGTTGAGCGGCTTGGACGCATTGCCGTCGGAGTGGATGGCGAGGGTCCCGTCGGCTTTGACCATGATCAGGCGCACCGCCTCGGGGAGATGGGCGGTGAGGCGACCCGAATAGTCGACAGTGCAACGGGCGATGACCAGCCTCACGAGACCAACAGGGTACCGGGCGCTCTGACCCACTCCCTCGGGCCACTAAATTCCAATGGTCATGACCAGGATCGCAGTCGGTACTCACAAAGGGGCCTACGTCGTCGAGGGCAACGGCAACGAATGGTCTGTCGAAGGGCCGCTCTTCCCCGGCTGGAAAGCCACCACATTTGGCGCCGCACCTGACGGAACCCATATCACCGCGGTCGGGAGCAACTGGTTCGGCGTCGGAATTCAAACCAGTGCCGACTTCCACGAGTGGGAGCAGACCGACAGCCCCCCGGGGTGGCCCGACGGTGGGGACCGGAAGATGGAGCAGATCTGGACCATCCACAACGATGGTCCCCGGCTTTGGGCCGGTGTCTCCGAAGCCGGCCTTTTCATCTCCGACGACCAGGGACAGACCTGGGATCCAGTGACCGGTCTCAACGAGCACCCAACTCGACCCGATTGGGAACCCGGATTTGGCGGTCTGTGCGCACATCGCATCCTCACCTCCGGGGACCAGGTCTGGGTCGGGATCTCCGCAGTCGGTGTCTTCAGGTCAGATGACGGCGGCGTCACTTGGCAACTGAAAAACGATGGGGTGCCGCCGGCCGGCCAGCCCGACGATGCGCCGCGCACCGAGGTCGGATATTGCGTCCACGGCCTGGCCCACGAGCCTGCCAATCCACAGAGGATCTGGCGACAGGATCACTCCGGCATGTTCCGCACCGACGATGGCGGGGACACCTGGCATCGGATCGAGAACGGTCTCCCCTCCGGGTTTGGGTTCGTAATTTGGCGGGACGGAGCCAGTGGCAGGTTGTTCACAGTTCCGTTGACTTCAGATCAGAACCGGGTCCCGGTCGATGGCGAGCTGCGCGTGTACTCGTCCGACGACGGGGGCGATAGCTGGAGCGTCGCGGGTTCGGGATGGGCTGAGGCTCCCCAGTTCACCGGAGTTCTCAGAGGGGCGTTTCACGGTGACGACAGCGGGGGATTCTGTTTCGGCACCACCGGCGGCAAGCTCTGGCTTACCACCGACAACGGCGATAGGTGGCAGCAGCTGGATCCGAGCTTTCCAAGGATCGAAGCAATCCGCCTGCTCTCATGACGGCGGAGGTCCGGCTGCCCCGGGTGCTGACCCAGGCGGTCAAGACGGGGTTGCGGCACGAGGTGTCAGGAGAGAACGTCGATCAGGTCTTGCGAGGTTTGTTCCAGTTGGAGCCCGGGCTCCGCAATCACCTCATCGACGAAAGCGGCCATATCCGCACCCATGTCCTGGTCTTCGTCGATGGCGAGCGAGCCGACCTCACCACCGCCGTCCCTGACGGAGCAGCGGTCCAGGTCCTACAGGCCGTCAGCGGCGGGTAACTGAGCGACCGACTGCTGCAGCCGGGTCGGGCGACTGAACACGAACCAGAGGGCAAACGCCCACACCGCCCCCAGGATGACCCGGAGAATCGTGCCATCGATCAGAAACATGACGGACAACCCGATGGACAAAGTGATTGCCATCGCCGCCACCCACTTCATGCGAACGGTGAGCCCACCGGCTCGATAGCCCTTGATCATCTTCCCGTAGACAGGGTGGTTCACCATCCAGTCGTGAAGCTTGTCTGAGGACATCGAGAAGAAGAAGGCGGCAAGAATCACGAAGTCGAATGTCGGGATCCCGGGCAGGAAGCTGATGGCAACGAATCCGAGACAGATGATTCCGAGAACGAGATAGATCCCGCGGAGCACGCGACTCCGTGGTTTTCGGGACGCGACGGGTTGATCGGCGCTTGGCGTCACCGGGCGAAACCTATTGCCCTCGTTTACTGACGGCGAGTCGGAAAAGCGTGGTGTGTTATACGTTCTACGTCCAACGAGGGGCCACCTGTCGCACGGCTACTCTCCGGCGTAGAACTTAAA
>DATDJH010000003.1:0-2909 GCA_036520635.1 Acidimicrobiia bacterium | reverse complement strand
GGTGCAGATGGTGATGTCCATCCCCCGTGTCGATGAAACCTGGTCGAAGTCGATCTCGGGAAAGATCAACTGCTCGGTGACTCCGAAGCTGTAGTTGCCCCGGCCGTCGAAAGAAGTGGCGTTTAGGCCGCGGAAGTCACGGATCCGTGGAATCGCCACCGCAAGCAGGCGGTCGAAGAACTCCCACATCCTGGCTCCACGGAGAGTGACCGAGGCGCCGATGGGCATGCCTTCCCTCACCTTGAACCCGGCTATCGACTTCCGTGAGCGGTTCATCCGTGCCTTTTGGCCAGTGATGAGGCTGAGTTCGTCCATCGCAGAGTCGATGGCCTTCTTGTCCTGAACTGCCTCGCCGACGCCCATGTTCACCACGATCTTGTCGAGACGCGGGACTTCCATGACGTTGGCCAGACCGAGTTGGTCTTTGAGCATCGGGCCGATCTCCTCGGCGTAGCGGGTCTTGAGGCGGGGTATCTCGCTCACAGCTCACCTTCACACTTCACGCAGACCCGGTGCTTGACGCCCTTGTCGTCGAATCGATGGGCGATCCGGGTGGGGCCGCACTTCTCGCACACGATCATCACGTTGGAAACCGAAATCGGCATGTCCTTGTCGATGATCCCGCCCTGCATGGTCTGACCTCTGGGCTTGGTGTGCCGCTTGGCGGTGTTGACCCCCTCGACGAGGATCTTGTCGTCCTTGGGGAAGACCCGGCTGATGCGCGACTCCTTGCCGGCGTCCTTGCCGGCGATCACCATCACCTTGTCCCCTTGCTTGAGTTTCATCACAAGACCTCTGGCGCTAAAGACACGATTCGCATGAACTTGCGATCACGAAGCTCCCTCGCCACCGGGCCGAAGATGCGGGTTCCCCGTGGCTGAGAGTTGTTGTCGATGATCACGCAGGCGTTGTCATCGAAGCGGATGTAGGTGCCATCGGAGCGTCGTGACTCCTTCTTGGTGCGCACCACGACGGCCTTGACGACCTCGCCCTTCTTCACCGACCCGCCAGGGTTGGCGTCCTTAACGGTTCCCACGATGATGTCGCCGATCCCGGCGTACCGACGCGACGAGCCGCCGAGGACGCGAATACAGAGAAGTTCGCGGGCACCGGTGTTGTCGGCCACTTTGAGACGGGATTCCTGCTGGATCATCTGGCCCGCTCCACGATTTCGACCACACGCCACCTCTTCTGCTTCGAGAGAGGTCGGGTCTCCATGATTCGAACCGTGTCGCCAATCTTGGCGTCGTTGGCCTCGTCATGGGCATGGAACTTGGTGCTACGACGGACGACTTTGTCATAACGCGGATGGCTCATCTGAGTAGGAACCTCCACGGTCACGGTCTTGTCGCGCGCATCGGATACGACCACGCCAACGCGGACCTTGCGACGTCCTCTCGTGCTGTTTTCTGTCATCAGGCACGCTCCTCGGCCGCTGTCAGCGACTCCTGGGACTCTCGCTCACGCATCACGGTGAGGATTCGGGCGATGTCCCTCTTGACCTCACGGATGCGGGAGTTGTTGTCGAGTTGATTGGTTGCGAGTTGGAAACGCAGGTTGAAATGCTCCATCTTGGCCTCGCCCAGAGCCTCCACCAGCTCTGCGTCAGACATGTCACGGATCTCGGTGGGGCTCATAGCTCCTCCCGGGAGACGAATCGAGTTCTGATGGGCAGCTTGTTGCCGGCTTTCCTCATGGCCTCGCGGGCCAGATCCTCGGGAACTCCGGCCAATTCGAACATCACCCGTCCGGGCTTCACGACAGAGACCCAGAACTCTGGATTGCCCTTGCCGGATCCCATCCGAGTTTCGGCAGGCTTCTGCGTGACCGGCTTGTCCGGGAAAATGGTGATCCAAACCTTGCCACCACGCTTTACCGCCCTGGTGATGGCGACACGGGCCGCCTCGATCTGACGGGCGGTGATCCACCCGGCTTCGAGCGCCTGCAACCCGTACTCGCCGAAGTTCACCTGGGTTCCACCCTTGGCGACGCCGGACCGGCGGCCGCGATGCATCTTGCGATGTTTTGTCCTCTTGGGCATCAACATCGCCTACTCCTCCTCGCCTTCGGAGGCCGCGACGTCTGATTGCTCGGCGGTGGGGGCTTCGGCCTCGGCTTGTGGGTTGTCACCCTGCTCGGCGGGGGAACTCTCGACGACCTCGGCGGATGGGTTGTCACCCTGCTCAGCGGAGGGACCGTCCGAGCCCTGTTCCGACGAGGGGGGTGCAACAACTGTCACGTCGACCACATCGCCATCGGCCTCGGGCGCTGCAACTTCGCCCTCAGGTAGGACCACGTCCTCGCGGGCGGAGTCGTACTCCACCTGAGCTTCCGCGGCGGTGGGGCGACGCCCGCCCCCGGCCTCGATGATGCGCCGGCCGCCTTCCTTCTTGCCGCCACCGGCCTCGATGAGACGCTTGCCGCCACCGGCTTCGATCAACCTCGGCCTGGCGTCGGAGCCTGCAGCCTCTTCGGCACGAGACTTGATGCTCTTACGAGTCCGCCGCGCCGGCCCACCAACTGCAAGGTCGGCCTCGGCCGCAATTCGATCCCCAGATACCTGGCCTCGAGAAACGACCTCGCCCCGGTAGACCCAGACCTTGACACCGATGGTGCCCACGGTCGTGTGAGCGGTTGCGGTGCCGTAGTCGATGTCGGCTCGGAAGGTGTGGAGCGGAACCCGACCCTCGCGATACCACTCGCGACGACCCATCTCGGCGCCACCCAGGCGGCCCTTACACTCCACCCGAACCCCTTCGGCTCCAGCCTTGAGGGCAGAGGCGATTGCACGCTTCATGGCGCGTCGGAAAGCGATACGGTTTTCGATCTGGTCGGCGATCCCTCTCGCCAGCAGCGCAGCGTCGAGATCGGGATCCTTCACTTCGTTGATATTCAGCTTCACCGGGCGG
>DATDJH010000002.1:0-3027 GCA_036520635.1 Acidimicrobiia bacterium | reverse complement strand
GATCAGGTTGCGTCGCATCGGAAGGCAATGGCTGATCAGGGCGTCGTTGGTCAGGGCCATCTTCTGTTCGTCGACAATGAAGTGCCTGTAACTGTCCCGGATCGGCTTCTCACTCTCCCAATTGCCGAAGAATGGCAACGCTCCCCAACTCTTGGCGTACACCACGTCGGCGTCGGCGTAGGCCTCCTCGATGTCGTGGCTGATGGTCACTTGGTGCCCCTGGGCGGTCGCATCGGCTCGAGCTTGCTCCATGTAGCGCTCATCCAGGACATAGTCCGGAGTTGGACAGAGGAGGGTTACCTCCATGCCGAACTTGGCCGCGATCGTCAGGGCCGAGTTGGCCACCGCGGTGTTCAGCGGCTTGGGGTGATAACTCCAGGTCAGGAGGTACTTCTTGCCATCGAGAGCCCCCTGTTGCTCTTCGAGCGCCATGATGTGGGCCAGTTCCTGACAGGGGTGGACGATCGTCTCCATGTTGATGACGGGAACGTCCGAATAGGTCGCGAACGAGTTGAGGATCAGGTCCTTACGGTCCTCTTCCCAATCCTGGAACTTGGGGAATGCCCGAATCCCGATCAGGTCGCAGTAGCGGGACAGGACTTTGGCCGCTTCCTTGACGTGCTCCTCCGCATCGCCATCCATGATCGCTCCATCAGCAAACTCGAGCGGCCACATCCCGCCAGAAGGTGAGAGCACGACAGCGTGACCACCGAGTTGGTTGATCCCGACGTCGAATGAGGTTCGGGTGCGGAGGGAGTTGTTCAGGAAGAGCAGGGCGATGGTCTTCCCGGCGAGGGAGTCACCGAACGGGCTCTGCTTGAGGCTGCGGGCGTCGTCGATGAGGGCTTGCAGCTCGGGGCGTGACCAGTCGGCGGTGGTCAGGAAATGCCTCATTGCCGTTGTTTACAAGTCAGAGTCGCGAAGTCCAAACAGCCGTTAGCTGGTGGGGCTCTTCCTCGTCTTGGTGTTTCCGCCGTTCTCGGCTCGAGCCTCGTTGATGAAGAATTCGAGAGCGGCCGCGGTCTTGGTCTGCTGCTCACCAGAGAGGTCAATCCCGATCCCGCTCAAGTAAGCCCTCGCCTCGGCTGCCACCTGGAAGGCCTCGCTGGGGTGGCATTTGGTCGACAACTCGACGATGCGGGAGCCGTCCGGATAGTTCCATTGCTCGATCACCAGCCCGCGATTGAAGTCACGTGGAGCCAGCTTGAGCTTGAACACGGTGATCGGCCCCAGGATCAGGAGGTCGTCGAGCTCGATCCCTTCCGGGGCGTGAGCGGCGTAAAAGGCCCGCTGTTCCTTGGTAAACAACTTGCGGATCGGACGCAGACCGGCCGCCGTTTCCCGAACTGCGACCGCGGTTGCGACTCCCTTCATCGTGCCCGAGCAGACATAGCCACCGGGAAGGGCGTCGACTTCGACCCCAAAGGCAGGGTTCTTGCGCAGCTCGGGTGAGAGGTCATCTGGGGCCACCGGACGCAATTTCACGGTGGAGTCGCCATCGCGGCCCTGGATACGCCTGGCCCGCAGCACGACGCCGGCCTTGTTCAGGGTGAGGTCGATGGTGTCGAAGAAGAACACCTGGCGGATCTGGGCGTTCAGAGGGTCGACATCGAGTGCGGCAGCGGCGGAGCGCCGAGTCGAGTCTGGAATCGTAAGTTTCAACTCGACGCTGTCGACCTTCTTCACGAGGTTTAGAAGCTCGTTCAGTTGTTCGTCGGTCAGACGATCCGGGCCAGTTGTCTTGGTGGTCATTTGATTCCTCCGCTTGTGGTGTTGTCATGATACGCAGCGGGCTCGGAGGCAGGCTCTTGACCCCCTTTTGGCCCAGGGCCATACTCGTCATCGACCCTCTCGTGACGGAGGTTGACCGCGGTGAGCATGACCTATCAGGAGCTGGTGGCAGCGGCCAAGAGTCAAATCGTCGAGGTCGAGCCTTCGGAATTGGAGTCACGTCTCAATCAGGTCACTCTGATCGATGTTCGGGAGGCGGACGAGTACGACCAGGGGTCGATCGCGGGCGCCATCCATGTGCCACGGGGTGTTCTGGAGAGCTCAATTCGAGGGCACATCCCCGATCTCGAGCAGGAGGTAGTGCTCTTCTGCGCGGTAGGCGGGCGATCTGCCCTGGCGGCCCTCTCCCTGCAACAACTGGGATATACCCGGGTTACCTCGCTGGCCGGCGGGTTCGGGCAATGGAAGTCCGAGGGTTATCCGTGGGGGACGCCCAAGAGCCTGACGACCGACCAGCGGGGCCGCTACAGCCGGCACACCGTCCTCCCCGAAGTGGGGGAGGCGGGTCAGATGAGGCTCCTCGACTCGAAAGTGATGGTTATCGGGGCCGGTGGGCTCGGATCACCCGCGGCTCTCTACCTGGCGGCGGCGGGCATTGGCACGCTCGGGATCGTCGACTTCGACGTCGTCGACCTGTCCAACCTCCAGCGACAGATCCTGCACAACGTCGACAGGCTTGGCCAGTCGAAGGTGGAGTCGGCCCGGGAGACGCTGAGTGCCCTCAACCCCGACGTGAAGATCGTTACCTACAACGAGCGCCTATCGGCCGAAAACGTGCTCCGGATCCTGTCCGGCTACGACGTGATCGTCGACGGGGGAGACAACTTCCCGACCCGATATCTGGTTAACGACGCGTCGCTCCATCTCAAGGTGCCCGTGGTCCATGGCTCTATCTTCCGCTTCGAAGGCCAGCTCACGGTGTATGACCCCTACAACGGCCCTTGTTACCGGTGTCAGTTCGCCGAGCCCCCACCACCCGAGTTGGCCCCATCCTGTGCCGAAGCTGGCGTCCTGGGAGTGCTTCCCGGGATCATCGGCTCGTTGCAGGCCATGGAGGCAATCAAGTTGGCCCTCGGGATGGGGGACAGCCTGGTTGGGCGGCTCCTCACCTATGACGGGCTGAGCCAGGAGTTCCTGAGTCTGAACATCAGACGCAACCCGGATTGCCCCGCTTGCGCCGACGAGGCGCATCCACCGCGCCTCGTCGACTACGACCAATTCTGTGTGCCTGCGGGA
>DATDJH010000001.1:0-2813 GCA_036520635.1 Acidimicrobiia bacterium | reverse complement strand
TCGATGCTGGCCGAATCGATCCACTCGGTGGCCGACACCGCCAACCAAGGTCTGCTCCTGTTGGGCGGCCGCCAATCTCGGAGAGTCGCTGACCAGGAACACCAATTCGGATACGGAAGGGAGCGCTATTTCTGGTCGTTCGTGGTGGCTCTGGTCCTGTTCTCGCTTGGCGGGCTCTTCTCGATTTACGAAGGGATCTCAAAAATCCTTCACCCCCACGAGTTGACGTCTATCGGCTGGGCGATCGCCGTGTTACTCGTGGCAATCGTTCTGGAGGGTTTCAGCTTCCGCACCGCCATCGTGGAGTCACGAAAGGTCAAAGGCGAACGCAAGTGGGTGGAGTTCGTGCGGACCTCGCGCTCACCGGAGTTGCCGGTGGTTCTCCTCGAGGATGCCGGGGCCTTGTGTGGCCTCTTCCTGGCTCTGGTCGGTGTCGGGCTTTACGTTGTCACCGGGAACGTACTGTGGGACGCCCTGGGGACGCTGAGCATCGGCGTGCTTCTCGTGGCCATCGCCATCTTCCTCACCATCGAGATGAAGTCGCTGCTGATAGGGGAAGCCGCCCTTGAAAGTCACATCACCGCGATCAACGAAGCGCTCGCCAGCAGCCCTCATGTGATCCGGATCATCGACCTCCGCACCCAGCACATCGGGCCCGAGGAACTGCTGGTCGGAGCCAAGGTGGAGTTCACCGAGACCCTCAACAGCCCCCAGGTGGCTGCTGCGATCGACGAGGCCGAGGCTGCAATCCGCAAAGCCGTCCCGATCGCGAGCCGTATCTATGTGGAGCCTGACGTGTGGAAGGAGGGTCACATCCCCGTCCCCAAGGTGTTCTCAGGGCCAGACGAAGGGGCCCACGGATGAGAGCTTGCGACAGGCCGAACGTTCCGATCAACCCTCGAGGTTGGTCATGACGTGCTTGATCCGGGTGTAATCGTCGAGGGCGTAGATCGACAGGTCCTTGCCGTATCCGGACTGCTTGAAGCCGCCGTGGGGCATCTCGGCGACGATTGGAATGTGCGTGTTGATCCAAACGCACCCGTAGTCCAAAGCTTTCGCCATCCTCATCGCCCTTCCGTGGTCCTTGGTCCAGACACTGGAGGCCAACCCGTAGGGGACCCCGTTGGCCCACGCGATGGCCTGCTCCTCGTCGTCGAATTGCTGAACCGTCACCACGGGCCCAAAGATCTCGTTCTGGCTCATCTCGTCGTCCTGATGCAGCCCGTCCACCACGGTGGGCTCGAAGAAGTAGCCGTTGCCGGCGATGGCATTGCCGCCGGTCAGGACCGAGGCGTGGCCCGGCACGCGCTCGATGAAACCTGAGACCCGGTCCCGCTGGTTCGGGTTGTTGAGCGGCCCAAATGCGGTGTTCTCGTCATAGGGATCTCCGGTCGCAGTGCCCCGAGCCGCTTCGGCCAGGGCATCAGCGAGGTCACGCCGAATTCCCGGGGCGGCGAGGACTCTCGTTGAGGCGGTGCAGTCCTGACCGGCGTTGTAATAGCCGGCCCCTGCGATCGCCTCGGCCGCTGCTTCGATGTCGGCGTCGTCGAAGACCACCACCGGCGCTTTGCCCCCAAGTTCGAGATGGACTCGTTTCAAATCCGAAGCGGCCGCAACTGCCACTTCCTTCCCGGCCCGGACGCTTCCCGTCACCGAAACCATGCTCGGGATCTCGTGCGCCACCAATGCCCTTCCGGTGTCCCGATCGCCTGTGATCACGTTGAACACACCCGGTGGAAGGAACTCGGCGCACAACTCGGCAAGCGCCACTGCCGTGGCAGGTGTGGTGTCCGACGGCTTGAGAACGATGGTGTTCCCCGCCGCCAGAGCGGGTGCGATCTTCCACACAGCCATCATCAGCGGATAGTTCCACGGCGCCACCTGGGCGCATACCCCAATCGGCTCTCGCCTGATCATCGAAGTGTGATTTGCCAGGTACTCGCCGGTGGAGAGGCCCTGGAGATGGCGTGCCGCCCCGGCAAAGAACCGGATCTGGTCGACGGAAGGCGGCAGTTCGTCGCCGAGGGCCAACCCGTAGGGCTTTCCTGTGTTCTCGGTCTCGATGCCTGCGAAATCCTCCGCCCTCGCCTCGAGTGCATCCGCGATCCTCAGTAGAGCGAGGCTCCGCTCCGATGGCGTGGCGTCCCTCCATGTCGGAAAGGCGTCCAAGGCCGCCTTGCACGCCGCGTCCACATCGGGTTCACGTGACAGCGGAGCGCGTGTGTACTCCTGACCGGTTGCCGGGTTGATCACCGCGGTGGTCTCTCCACCGATGGGATCGGTGAACTCCCCGTTGATGAAGTTCCTGAGAGTCCCGGTTGTCGTAAGAGCCACAGCTACCTCCGTGTGCGAGTGAGAACCAGTGAAACTTACCTGGCCCGATCGAAGCGGGCAGGTCGACCCGATTCATGGCATGGGTCGCGACCTACAATCGAGCGTCTTGCGGGTGTAGTTCAATGGTAGAACACGAGCTTCCCAAGCTCGGGGCGAGGGTTCGATTCCCTTCACCCGCTCTGATGAAAAACACGAGGCTGTGCCCCGCTCTATGAACATCCAGGCACGACTTTGATTTTCTCTGACCGATCCATCCTTGAGGCCATCGACGCCGGAGTGATTCAGATCGACCCGTTCGAGCCTTCGCACGTCCAACCCTCGTCCGTGGACCTCCGGGTTGGGAACGGGTTTCGGGTCTTCGTAAACCACCGCTACAGCCAGATCGATCCTCGCTCGCCACAGGCTGATCTGACTCAGTTGGTCGAAGTCGAGGCCGACGAGCCGTTCATGCTGCACCCCGGCGAATTCGTGCTCGGGTC